>JAFGGD010000017.1 GCA_016930695.1 Candidatus Eisenbacteria bacterium | reverse complement strand
TTCAGACCCTTGCCGGTCAGCACGCCGGTGAACTCGTTCCGGATTCTCTTGTACTGGCCGAAGAGGAAGCCGATCTCGCGGCCGCCGACGCCGATGTCACCCGCGGGTACGTCCGTGTCCGGGCCGATATGGCGCTGCAGTTCGGTCATGAAGCTCTGGCAGAACCGCATCACTTCGCCGTCCGATTTCCCCTTCGGGTCGAAATCGGAACCGCCCTTGCCGCCGCCCATCGGGAGCGTGGTCAGGCTGTTCTTGAACACCTGCTCGAAGGCGAGGAACTTGAGGATGCCGAGGTTCACGCTCGGATGGAAACGGAGGCCGCCCTTGTAGGGGCCGATGGCGCTGTTCATCTCGATCCGGAAGCCGCGGTTGACCTGGATCTTCCCTTTGTCGTCGATCCAGGGAACACGGAAGAGGATGACCCGCTCCGGCTCGACGATCCGCTCGGGAATCCGCGCCTCGACGTACTCGGGGTGCTTCTTCCAAACACTCTCGAGAGATTCAAAGACTTCCTCGACGGCCTGGTGGAATTCCGCCTCCGCCGGGTTTTTCGCTTTCACATACTCCATGAACGCTTTGGTGTCGAAGGACATTGAGCTTTTCTCCTTACTCTGAGCCTTGTCCCGTACCTGAATTTTAGAATCGAACCCAATGAGTTTAGCGCACCTTTTCCGTTTGTTCATCCACTCTTTTTCTCGGTTCTCCGGAGAAGAACGGAGAGGAGCGAGGCGCGTTCACACCCGAGATTGGATTCCGCAAGTAATTGAAATATAGAGGCTAAGGGTTGGTTCTCTCTCGGGGTGCCCCGGTGGACCGCCCGATCCGCCGCCGCGGAACGATCCCGGCCGGTGATACAGAACCGGATCGGAGGGGGCAATCCGCCGCCGGCGTTCTCCGCCGGCTCGGCCGGTCCGATTCCCCCATGACAAGGCCCGTTCCGGTCCGCTAAGATGCGATCGGGAGGCGTCATGCTGAACAGGATCTGGGCCGCGTTTTTCTTTCTGGGCTTTCTCGCCGCCTGCGCGCGCGCGGCTTTTTTCGGCGATCCCGGCGTGTTCCGGGATGTGGTGGGCGCGCTCTTCGACATGGCGAAGACCGGTTTCGAGATCGCCCTCGGCCTGACCGGCGTGATGTGCCTCTGGCTGGGCGTGCTGCGCGTCGGCGAGGCGGGAGGCGCCGTCGCCCGGCTCACCCGCCTCTTCCAGCCCCTCTTCCGGCGCCTCTTCCCCTCCATACCCGCCGGGCACCCCGCCGAGGGGTCGATCGTGATGAACATGGCGGCCAACGTGCTCGGCCTGGACAACGCCGCTACGCCGATCGGTCTGAAGGCGATGGGGGAGCTGCAGGAGCTGAACCCGGACAAGGAGAGCGCCTCGAACGACCAGATCCTCTTTCTGGTGATCAACACGTCGTCGGTGACGCTTCTGCCGGTCACCATCTTCACCTACCGGGCCCAGATGGGGGCGGCGGATCCGACCGACGTTTTCCTTCCCATGCTCATCGCCACCACCTGCAGCACCCTGGTCGGCCTGTTCGTGACCGCGGCGGTGCAGCGACGGAACCTGGCGGACCGCGTGATTCTCGGTTATCTGGGGGCGGTGATCGGCGTGGTGGCGGCGCTGATCGCCTACTTCGTCCGCCTCGACCGGGAGGCGATGGAGGCGCAGTCCGCCTTCCTGGCGAACGTCCTCATCCTTTCGGTGATCATTCTCTTCCTCGCCGCGGCGATCCGGCGGGGCGCGCCGGTTTACGAGGTGTTCGTGGACGGGGCGAAGGAGGGATTCCGCGTCGCCGTGGGGATCATCCCCTACCTGGTGGCGATGCTCGTCGCGATCGGCGTCTTCCGCGCGAGCGGCGCCCTCGATCTCCTTCTGGACGGGATCCGCGCGGTCGCGTCGGCGGCCGGCTTGGACACGCGCTGGGTGGACGGGCTGCCGACCGCCCTCATGAAGCCGCTCTCCGGGAGCGGCGCGCGGGGGATGCTGATCGAGACGATGCGGGTCTATGGGGCGGATTCTTTCGCCGGCCGGCTCTCGAGCGTGGTCCAGGGAAGCACGGAAACGACATTTTATGTGTTAGCCGTTTATTTCGGATCCGTCGGAATCCGACGCACTCGACACGCCGTCGGTTGCGGACTCGCGGCGGACGCGGCGGGGGTGATCGCGGCGATCGCGGCCAGCTATCTTTTCTTCGGCTGAGGTGGGCGGGATGGTGCGCTCGCGCGTTCTTCTGGAGAACCTGCTCTTTTTCTTTCTGATGGTCTTTCTGCTCGCCGCCCCCTCGTCGGTCGCCTATTCGGAAATCGCCCTCGCGGCGGCGCTCCTCCTGGCGGTGGCGCGGTTTGCGGTCCGCCGCGGAAAGCCGAACGCGCTGGGGCGGCTCCCGCGTCGCCGACTTCTCCTTCTCCCGATGGCGGCGTGGATCGTCGCGGGGGCCGTGGTCGCCTTGCTCGCCCGGGAGAGAGCCTCCAGCGCGGCGAAGCTCGTCAAGCTCCTGCCGATGGGGCTCGTCCTCTTTCTGCCTCTTCTACTCACGACCGCCGCGCGGCTCCGTCACGCCGCCGCCGCTCTTCTCGTCGGGGGCGCCATCACCTCCGCGTACGGGATCGGTTACTGGATCGACGATCCCTCGTCGAGACTGGGGGGGTTCGTCGGCTTCTACATGAGCACGGGCGGGATCCTGATGATGGTCGGGCTCGCGGGCGCGGCGCTCCTTCTGACCCGCGGCGTCGGTGGGCGGCTCCGGTGGATCGCCGCCGCGACGGTACCGGTGATCCTCGTCGCCCTGGCGCTCACCGACACGCGGGGCGCTTGGCTCGGCTTCTTCGCGGGGCTGGTCGTCCTCATCCTCCGCCGCGGGAGGCGGTACGCGATTCTACCGGCGGCTCTCGTCGTTCTGGTTCTCCTCGTCCCCCGGACGAGAGAGAGCGCACGCTCCGCCTTCGATCCCTCCCACGAGAGGAACCGGGAGAGAACCTTCATGTGGAGGACCGGCTTCGATATCTTCCGGGATCATCCATGGACCGGGACGGGACAGGCGGGGATGCGGAATGTTTACATCGAATACATGGACTCCGAGGCGATCGAGAAGCCGCCCCATCTTCACAGCGTGCCGATCCATCTGCTCGCGTCTCAGGGAGTGGTCGGGTTCGCCGCCTGGGCGTTCCTCTTTGTCTCGCTCGGCGTTTGGCTCGTTCGCGCGCCGCCCCGCCCTGGCGCGGGACCGCCCGCGGCGCGCGCACTCGTCGACGGCGCACTGGCCGTCTGGGCCGGGTTCCTGGTGAACGGTCTGGTGGAGTGGAATCTGGGGGACGTGGAGGTGGTGACGGTGTTCTGGACCTGCGTGGGACTCGCGGCGGCGGCGGCGGCTCTGGGGAGGGACCGCGCCGGCGATCCCTCCCCCGCCGTCCGCGAAGCGCCTAGCGCCAGATCTTCTTGACGTCCCCCCAGCTCTTCTCCTCGGTGGAGGTGGTCTGCGGGCGATACTCGATCTCGGCGATCGCGCCGCTCCCGGAGAACTCGGCGTCGATGTAGGTGAGGGCGCCGTACCCCATCAGGTCCACGGTCTGCACCGAGTTGTTCCCCAACGCGGCGGTGGGAGTCGTGCCGACCAGCCCGCCGTCGTTGTAGGCCTCGAATTCAATCGATTCGGTCGCGTCGATGTCCACGATCTTGACCCACATGACCACCGTCGGCACATCGAAGGTGAAGCGAATCAGACCGCCCCCCGCCTCGTCGTTCGGTTGGTCCACCAGGCCGTCCATGTCCCCGTCGACGATGTCGTGGGCGATCACGATCAGATGGCCGAGGGGCTCGCTGTTCTCGCCGGGCATTCCCGACTCGCCGCCGGAACCGACGCCCGGCCCGCTGAAGTCCTCGTTCGGAGTCCCCAGGTCCCAGTCGCCCCCGGTCGGGTTCGCCGAATCGAAAATGACAATCGAGTTCGGGCCCGAGCCGTTGTTGGTGACGCTCAGGGTGAAATCGGGAAAGGCGGTTCCGGGGGCCGTTCCGCCGCCGGGAAGGACTCCCGCCACGACCGTGCCGGCGGGGACGCCGTTGAAGTCCTGCGTGATCGCGAAGGCGCCGCCTGCGGCCGCGAAAAGGAAGAGGGCCGCCGCGCCCAGTGAGAGAATCCGTCGCTCGTTCATGCTCGCCTCCTGTTCCTCCTCGTCCGGAGAATGGCAAGGTTTCATAAGCCGATTGGATGGACCGGAAGTAATACCCGCCCGCTCTTCAACCGCTTATCGGAAGGAGGCTCGAGGAACTGGAGATGGTGGGGGAGTGGTCTTGTAACACATTGTTATAATGCGTGTTATCTGTTTTTATTCCCGTGTGCGTACACGAAAGGACCTCGTAAACGTGTGCATGAACGGAGAAGAGTGTCGAAAACGAAATCCCAATCGAAATCCAAATCGTTTTCTCCCTCTCCCGCCTGCGGGAGAGGGTGAGGGTGCCTTTTCTTCCCCCGCCGGTCTCCCTTCGGGGCACGGTGGGGGAAGGAGGACGGACGGGGTATCCCTCTCGGAGTCCGGGGCGTGCCGCCCCCTGGGTGGGTTCGTGATCGCCACGGAGTTCCCACAAGGGTGCGACCTCGCGCGGCTG
>JAFGGD010000016.1 GCA_016930695.1 Candidatus Eisenbacteria bacterium | reverse complement strand
TCTCGAAAACGAATTCGCCCGTGGCCGCGGGTCGGATCATTAAGAGAGGGTGGCTCGCGACGGATCCGTCCGTCCCCCGCGGGTCGGTGAACGCCCCCGGCGCGTCCTTTGGATCGGGGGAACTCACCCCGCGTCCGGCCTGCCCGGCGCGACCCGAATCCGTAACCGGTTGCGATTTCAAGCGTTCACGTGCTTTGCGTGCGCCGCCCTCCCCTGGGCCCGGTTCTCGTTTTTTTACCCCTCCCCCCGATTCTTGGTGGAAGTCCATCCCGTCGTGCATTAAACTTTTGCGGTTGAGGTAGACCCCGGAAGCAAACAAGCCGGGGTGGAGGGAAGAGATTGGCGAAACACGTATCTCCGGGTTACCACGTTCTTCTGGACGTGGCTGGAGTCCCCCGATCCACCTGTGTCGATGACGCCGGGCTGGTCAAGCTCCTCGTCGCGGCTTCGGAGAGGGCGGGCTGCACCGTGATCAACTCGGTTCGTTACCGGTTCGGTCACGGTTCCCCCGACGGATGCACCGCATTCGTCATGCTCGACGAGAGCCACGTGGCCGTACACTCCTACGCCGACAAAGGTCTCTTGGCGGTGGACGTGTTCGTCTGCGGAGAGCACGCACGCCGAAAGTCTCTGGCAATCGTCGAGGAGATCCGACGTTTCCTTCCCGAAGGACGTTTCCGGGAGAGCATGCTCGACCGTTTCGTCTCCGTGGAAGACGACGTACCTACGCATTCCGTCCTTTCGGTCGGAGAAGGCTGAACACCGGATCGCACGGCCCCGGACGGGTCAGACGAACGCCGGCCGGGAGGCGCCCGGCCGGCGCTTCTTTTTATGCGAGAAGGGAGGCGACGATGGCGAGGGAGTTTCATGACGGCAAGAAGGACGGCCTCCGGCCGCTCGAGCCGTTGTCGGTCCGCCGCGGGGGCGGATTGCCCCGCCTTCTGGACGGGATGGCGAAGACCGCATTCGGCGGCCGCGAGCTGGGCGAGGCCTACGCCGTTCTGAAGGCGATGGTCGACGACCCGGACTGCGCCGTGGTGGTCACTCTCTCCGGCGCGATGACGGTCGCGAAAATGGGGCTCGTGCTCTGCGACATGATCGAGCACGGCTTCGCCCAGATGATCGTGAGCACCGGCGCGATCATGGCCCACGGCCTCTCCGAAGCCTCTCGGGGAGTGCATTACAAACACGACCCCGCGATCCCCGACGAGCAGCTCTTCCGCTGGGGCTACAACCGGGTTTACGACACCCTCGAGATGGAGGCGAACCTGAACGAGGTGGAGCGCTTCGCCCGGGAGACCTTCGAGTCGCTCGAGTGGAAAGGGGCGGTGTCGAGCCACGGGATCACCCGCGCCCTCGGCCGCCGTCTCCTGGACGAAGAGATGATGCCGAGCGTTCTGGGGTGGGCATGCCGGCAGGACGTCCCGGTTTACGTTCCCGCCTTCACCGATTCCGAACTGGGCCTCGACACGGCCACCTTCGCGCTCGGCCTCTCCGGAGCGGCGGAGCGCGCCGGCGACCCCGACGCCTTCTTCGCCGACCCGCCCGCGTTCAACCCCTTCCTCGACCTCTACGATTTCGCCCGCCGGATCCTGAAGGCGAAAAGGATCGGCATCTTCACCATCGGCGGCGGCGTGCCGCGCAACTGGGCGCAGCAGGTCGGCCCCTTCGTCGACATCATCAACCACCGACTCGGAACGGAGATCCCCGTCCCGCGCTACCGCTACGCCCTCAGGATCTGTCCGGAGCCGGTCCACTGGGGCGGCCTCTCGGGCTGCACCTATTCGGAAGGGGTCTCCTGGGGGAAGTTCTTCTCCCGAGAGGAGGGGGGGATGCACGCCGAGGTGCGATCGGACGCCACCATCGCCTGGCCGATCCTGATACGCGCCCTCCTGGAGGAGAAGGGGCTCGTCGAACCATGAGTTTCGATTCCGCGCCCGCCGCCGACGGTTTTCTCGGACTCCCCTCCGTCCCCCTCGAGAAGGCGGACGCGGTGGTTCTCCCTCTCCCCTTGGAGAGGACCGTCACCTACGGCAAGGGGACCGAAGGGGGCCCCGCGGCGATGCTGGACGCGAGTTTCCAGGTGGAGCTGTACGACGAGGAGACGCGCGTCGATTTCGAGGAGGGGCCTCCGCGGATCCACACCGCCCCCTCTCTCGCGCCGGCGGCGGCAGAGGGGCTCACCGACTATCTGGAGCGCGCGCGCGAGCGCGTCGCCGGCTTCGGCGGGCGGTTCGTTCTTTCGCTGGGCGGCGAACACACGGTCACCTACGGCGCGGCCCTCGGCGCCGCGGCCGGAGCGCGCGTCGGTCCTTCGGACCTCACGATCGTGCAGATCGACGCGCACGCCGACCTGATCAACGAGCTGGACGGCCGGACCTGGTCCCACGGGACGGTGATGCGCCGCCTCCGCGAGAAGGGTTGCCGCATCCTCCAGATCGGCGTGAGGAGCCTCGCCCGGGAGGAGTACGACATCGCCGATTCGGACGACGGCGTGAAGACCTTTTACGCGTATGAGCTGGAAGGCCGCTGGGAGGAGGCGCTCGCTGGCGTCCGCGCCCTGCGCGGGCCGGTTTATCTCACTTTCGACGTGGACGGTTTCGATCCCTCGGTGATCCCGAGCACCGGCACCCCGCAGCCGGACGGCCTCACCTGGCGGCAGGGGATGGCGATCTTCCGCGCCCTCGCCGGAGCGCCCGAGGCGCGCTGGATCGGCGCCGACGTGGTGGAGTTCATTCCCTCCCCCCATCCTCCCGGCTGCGACATCCTCGCCGCCAAGCTCGCGATGAAGATCCTCGCCTTCCGCTTCTCCGGGCGCTGACGGCGCGCGCTCTCGGCGCCGGAATCTCCGCAGACGAAACGGATGAACCTCCCAAGCTCCCGATACGTACACCGCGATCTGCGCCGGTATCGTCACCGAATCCCGCGTCTCCCGACAAGAACGGGCTTGACAGTCTGTTTGAAATTACGCATGATGCGTAACGCGAGGTGCGTAATTATGGCGAATCCATTTCGATACGGAGGGGTGGTCGGCCGGGAGTCCTTCTGCAACCGCAAGAGGGAGCTGGAGGACCTGGTCCGGGCGGCGGAGAACGGCGACCGCGTCTTTCTGTACGGGGAGCGCCGTTTTGGCAAGACCTCTCTCGCCCTGCGGATGTTGCACAACCTGGACGCGAAAAAATATATCGGCGCCTACGTCGATCTCTGGCCGACGGAGAGCGAGGAATCCTTCGCAGCGGCCATGGCGGGCTCCATCTCCGGCGGTTTGGCTTCCAGCGCGGACCGTCTGCTGGAAACAGCCAAGCGTTTCTTCGGAGGCCTCGCTCCATCCGTGTCCCTCGATCCGCAGGGAGCGCCCCAGCTCTCCTTCGGCGTAAGGGGATCCTCGATCAAGGCGAGCGGACTCCGAGATGTTCTCGCGGCGCCGGAAGAGATCGCGCGGCGCAGGAAAAAGAGGGTGGTCGTCGTCTTCGATGAATTCCAGCGCGTCCTCGAATACGGCGGCGACATGGTCGAGCGTACTCTGCGAAGCGTCATTCAAGAACACACCCATGTCGCCTATTTCTTTCTCGGCAGCCGCAAGCACATGATCCAACGTATGTTTCTCGATCAAAGCCGGCCTCTCTTCCGTTCAGGCGGGCATTACCCTCTCGGCCCGATTTCCGAGGAACATTGGATTCCTTTCGTCAGGAACCGATTCAAGCGATCGGACAAGGGAATAGGCGCCGAGCAAATACGGATCATCTGCGGCCTCACCGGGGGACATCCTTTCTACACGCAGCACCTCTGCCACGCCGTTTGGGAACTCTGCGAACCGGGCGGCCGCGTCGATCGGTCCCTCATCGACAAAGCCTTCGATCTTCTCCTCGATCGAGAGAGCTACGCCTACACGGCCCTTTGGGAATCTTTCGCGCAGAATCAGAGACGCTTCACCACGGGACTCGCAACGGAACCTCCGGGGGTCCGCCCCTTCAGCGCGGATTTCATCGGGCGCTATCGCCTCCGATCGGCCTCCAACGCGCAGCGAGCCGCCGAGGGTCTCTTGGAGAGGGATATCATCGATAGAGAGAACGGCTCATTCACGATCATCGATCGCTTCTTCCGGGCTTGGATACGGCGCATGGGCGGAGTGGAATAAGGAACAGGAAGCGAATACCGTCCGGCGCCCCCCGCCGGTCCTGAAAATGAAGAAGGCTCCCCAAGCCCGCGCGCGCTTCCGCGTCCCCTTTTCTGTTGCGCCGCAAGCCCTTCTGTCGGTATCGTGTGTCGTCGCGAGGGCGGCCGCCGGAAGGGACGAGCCGCTTTTCGATGGAACCGCGAGAGGAGGAGGCGGGCATGCCGGTGGAGAGGGAAGTCCTGGATGTGGACGTGCTGTTCGTCGGCGCCGGTCCGGCGTCCCTCGCCGGCGCGATCCACCTCGCCCATCTCATCCGCGCCCGGAACGAGGCGGCCGCCGAATCGGGCGGGCCCTCGATCGAGGAGCCCTTCATCGCCGTCATCGAGAAGGGGAAGGAGGCGCACAGCCACGGCCTCTCCGGCGCGGTCCTCGACCCGCGCGCCCTCAAACAGCTCCTCCCCGACTATCTGGAGCGCGGATGTCCCCTCGAAGCGATGGTCGAAGGGGACGACCTCTTCTTCCTCACCCACTCGGGCAAGATCCGCGCCCCCTTCCTCCCGCCGGCGATGCGCAACCACGGCAACTACGTCATCAGCCTCGGCCGCTTCAACGCCTGGCTCGCGGGGATCGCCGAAGAGGAGGGGGTGGAGATCTTCCCCACTTTTCCCGGCGCCGAGCCGATCCTCGAGGAGGGTCGCGTCGCGGGCGTCCGCACCGCCGACAAGGGGCGGGACAAGGAGGGGAAGGAAAAGCCCAACTTCCAGCCCGGAGCGGACTTCCGCGCCAAGGTGACCGTCTTCGCCGAAGGGCCGCGCGGCAGCCTCGCCAAAAAACTCTTCCGCGAGCGCCCCGAACTGGTCGAGGGACGCAACCCGCAGGTTTACGGCGCCGGCGTCAAAGAGGTGTGGAAGGTCCCCGACGGTCGCATCACCCCCGGCCGCGTGATCCACACACTCGGCTTCCCTCTGAACAAGGACACCTACGGCGGCGGCTGGATCTACGGGATGGGGGAGGGGCGCGTGAGCGCCGGCCTCGTCGTCGGCCTCGACTACCACGATCCTTACCTCGATCCCCACGACGCCTTTCAGGCGTGGAAGACCCACCCCCTCGTCCGTTCCATTCTGGAGGGGGGGGAGATGGAAGGGTACGGCGCCAAGACGATGCCGCTCGGCGGCTACTGGTCGATACCGCGCCTCTCCATGAACGGCGCCCTCCTCGCGGGCGACAGCGCGTCGTTCCTCAACCCGATCCGCCTCAAGGGGATCCACACGGCGATGAAATCGGGGATGCTCGCCGCCGAGACGATCCTGGGGGCGCTCCTCAAGAACGACACGGGCGCCGAGTCGCTCGCCGCCTTCGATCGCGCGATCCGGTCGAGCTGGATCCGCGAGGAACTGCGCCGCTCGCGCAACTTCCACCAAGGTTTCGACCACGGCCTCTGGATGGGGATGATTCACGCCGGGCTGCAGATGGCGACCGGCGGGCGGGGGATCAAGCACCGGATGGGCGCGAGCCCCGGCCACACCCGGATGAAGTCGGTGCGCGATTACTACGGCGCGCGCCCCGAGCCGCCATCGCCGCCGCCGCCGGACAACGCGTATCTCTTCGATAAGCCGACCGACGTCTATCGGTCCGGCACCGAGCACGCCGAGGACCAGCCGGCGCATCTCAAGATCCTCGATCCGGAGCTGTGCGTGCGCGAGTGCATGGAGAAGTACGGCGCTCCCTGCACCCGCTTCTGCCCCGCCGAGGTGTACGAGGCGATCGAGGAGGACGGCGTCTTCAAGGGGATCCGGATCAATTTCTCGAACTGTGTTCATTGCAAGACATGCGATATCATGGATCCGTACGAGAACATCGAGTGGACCACGCCCGAAGGGGGCGGGGGGCCTGCCTACAAGAACATGTAGGCTCGGCCGTCCGCGGGCTTCGGCCAGAAAAGGGGGGACGAATGAGAGGATACCGGGCTTTGGCGCTCGCCATGCTGCTCCTGCCCGCGCTCGCCGCGCCGGCGTGGGCCGGCGTCGCCATCGGGGCGTACGGCGGGTACAACTTCACCATCATTCAGGACGACTCGGATCACGGAGCCCTCTTCGGGCTGAAGGCGAAGATCGACGGAATCCCGGTGGTGGTCTTGGAGCCGTCGATCACCTTCATCAGCGTCGGAGACAAAGAGAACGAGGACGACGAGGTGGGGGCCTTCACCCAATCCGGCGGCTCGATCCAGGCCTTCGCGCTGAACGCCAACCTGGGCGGCTCCTACAAAACCGAGCCGGGCGTCGGCTTCTACGGCACCGGGGGGATCGGCATGTACTCCCTGAGTCCGGACGCGCCCTACCTGGAAGACGAGAGCCGTTTCGGATTCAACGCGGGCGCCGGTTTCGTGTACAAAGCGTCGCCCAAGTTCGACATCGACGTGAGCGCCCGCCTGCACGTGATCACCCTGGACGGCGGCGGCTCGCGGAAGAGCGTCGGCATCTACGCGGGCGCCGATTTCTACTTCGGGTTATGAGAGGGGAGGAGGGTCGGATGATGAATAAGAATGTTCGTATCGCCCTCGCCGCGCTCGTCGCGGCGGGACTTTTCGCCGGCTGCCTCCTGGTGAGCGGCCAGATCACCATCGTGCAGGAGTTCGACGACGACAGCGGCGCCGCCGCCTCGCAGGTGTACTACCTGTCCGTCGACCTGAACGAGAACGACGACTACGCCGACCACAAGGACAAGATCAAATCGCTCGAGGCGTTCGGCTTCGTCGTGAAGATCACCAACGGGGGGAACATCGCAGCCCGCGGCGAGGGGTATCTCTCCTTGAGCCCGATCACCCCTCTGCCGACCGACCGGGACGACATACTGGCGGCGAAGATCCCGCGCATCTTCTACGTGAGCGACCCGATCGATCCGGGCGAGTTCCGGAACATCACCTTCGAGATGTCCCAGGATTACATCGAGAACTTCGACGACATCGACGAGGCGATCAAGGACGGCGAGATCTATCTCTACGGCGTGACCGATCAGAACACCTTGGTCAAGTACGAGGACTTCAAGCTGATCGCCACCATCAACGTGGAGATCTAGCCGGTCCGGCGCGAAAGCGATTCAAAAGACGCGGGCGGGGGATCCCGTTTCCCCCGCCCGTTCGTTTTCGTCGTCTGTTCCTCTCGCCCGCGCCTCTACTCCGGGAGCCGCACCGCGACGTAGAACGTGTTTCCCTGTCTCTCCACGAGGAGAAGCGCCACGTCGCCCGTTTCCAGACCGTCGAGCGCCCGGCCGTAATCGGCCACGGTCTCGATCTCCTCCCGGTTGACCTCCAGGATCACGTCCCCCTCCCGTATGCCGTTCCGCGCCGCCGCCGAGCCGCGCCGCACGTTCACGACCACCACGCCGTCGCCCCGATCCAACTCGAAACTACGGCGCAGTTCCTGCGTGATCGGCCGCACCTCGAGGCCGAGCCGTTCCTCGCTCTTCTCCGAGGCGACGCGGGGGGACTCGTCATCTCCCGGCATCCGCCCCAGTTCGAGGCTGAGGGTGCGTTCCTTCCCGTCGCGGAGGACGCCCAGATCCACGTTCGTGCCGGGGGGCGTGGAGGCGATCTCGTTCCGGAATGTGCGCATCCCGTCCACCTTGCGGCCGTTCAGCCGGACGATCACGTCCTGCCGTTCGAGGCCGGCCTCCTCGGCGGGGCTCTTCTCCATGATGTTCGAGACGAGAACGCCGTCCCGGTCCGGAAGGTCGAGCGCCTCCTGGATCTCCTTGGTCACTCCCTGGATGCCGATCCCGATCCAGCCGCGCGTGACCGTTCCCGTCTCGATGAGGGAACTCTGGATCCGGCGCGCCATGTTGATGGGAATGGCGAAACCGACCCCCTGGGAGCCGCCGGAGCGCGAGGCGATGGCGGTGTTGATTCCGACCACCTCGCCGTCCAGGTTCACCAGCGCGCCGCCGGAGTTCCCCGGGTTGATCGCCGCGTCGGTCTGAATGAAATCCTCGTAGTCCGCCAGGCCGACGGCGGTCCGGCTCTTCGCCGAGACGATCCCCGTGGTGACGGTGTGGTTCAGCGACTGGCTGAAGGGGGAGCCCACGGCGATCACCCACTCGCCCACTTCGAGGGCGTCCGAGTCGCCGAAGCGCGCCGCCGGCAGCCCTTTCGCGTCGATGCGGATCACCGCCACGTCCGTCTTGGGATCCGCGCCGATCACCTCCGCCTCGTACTCTTCTCCATTGGAGAGAAGGACCGCGATGTCACGGGCGTCCGCCACGACGTGGTTGTTGGTGATGATGTAGCCGTCCTCCGTGGCGATCACGCCGGAGCCGAGGCCGCGCTGCACCATCTCTTCTTCCCCGCCCCAGGGGGAACGGGGTTGGCCGAAGAACCGGAAGAACTGCTCCATGTCGCCGCCGTTCGGCCCGAGGGATTGGGCGGGCCGGATCACGCGGCTGCTGGTGACGGTGACCACCGAGGGGACAACCTCCCGCGCCACCGCCGTGAAGGCTCGGCTCATGTTCTTGGCCGCCTCGACCGCCTCGCGATCCGCCGGCTCCATCGCGCCGGCCGGCGTCACGACGGCGTCTCGGAGCCCGAACGCGCCGCTCCCGAAGGCGGCGCCCAGAGCCGCCGCCAGGACGAGCGCCGCGACGTACAATCCGGCCCTCCTCCTCCGTCCGTTGCTGTTCATTTCATCTCTCCTTTCCGTACCGTTTGTGATTTTTCGAGGGAAGGGGCTCGCCCCTCTTGTTCGTCTGTTTTCACCGGCGGGGGGATGCGCGGTTCCCATAAAAGATAGAACCGGTCCCCGGCTCGGACAAACCGGCCCCTCCCGCGCGCCGGAACGCCTTCTCCGGCGCGGCGTTGCGCCCGCCCTCCTCCGGCCCGCGCGGGCACCGCCGCGGCATCCTTCTCCCGTCCGCCGGCAGAACACCCTGGATCGCCGTCTTCATTCTTCATACAATCCGGGCGGAAGGAAAGAAGGAGGACTCGCGTTGATCAACCGTTGGATTCTGCTCGGCGTTCTGGCTTTCTTGGTGATCGCGGGCGTGGCGGTTTTCGTCGTTTTCGCGCCCGCCCCCTCCGACGAGAGGGGGACCGACGGCATTTTGGTCCCCCGGGGACCGGTGGGAGTGCTCGACCGGCCGCCCGAGGAGATCCTCTGGAATCCGGTCCGCGGGGCGCGCTCCTATGGCGTGGAAATCATGGACGCCCGGCAACAGTTATTGTGGAAAGGACCCGCCGACCGGGAGTCGATCCTCTTCCCGGCGGAGTTGGAGGAGCGCGTGCGGGGGGGAGAAACCTTTTTCTACAGGATCACCGCGCGGGGCGCTCTCGGCAAAAAGCTGGTCTCCTCGGAGGCGGTTCTCTTCCGCTGCCGCCCCCCCGCCGATTCCACCGGCGATTGAGAAGCGGCGGGGCGGCCGGGACTCCTTCTTGCAAGAGAGAGGATCAGGAGGGGGAGAGGGGACGGCCTGCTTGGGCCGCCACCTTGAAACCATATGGAACACATAGAGTTACGGTAAGGACACCCAGCGCCCCCGGCGGGCGACGTGACCGATCGACACAGGGAATGTGGTCGTTTCGATGCACGGAGGAGGCGAAGATGAGAGGAGTCATGGGGACGATCGCGGCGGCGCTGATCCTCGGGATCGCGCTGACCGGATGCGGCAAGTCGATCGAGATGGAGCGTCTCGATCCGACCACCGACCTGCAGTACAACACCAAGTGGTCCCACGTGGACAACCAGAAGGTGGCGGACGAGCTGGTGGAGTCGATGCTGAACGCTCCCTGGATCGCCGAGTTCACCGCGCTCAACCAGGGAGAGCGGCCGGTGGTGATCGTGGACGACGTGAAGAACGCCACCGCGGAGCACATCGACGTGGAATCCCTCACCGACCTGATCCGGACGAGACTGGTCAAATCGCAGAGGGTCCGCTTCTTGAACAAGGAATCCCGCGACTCGATTCTCGAGGAATACAAGTACCAGCACTCCGGCGTGGTCGATCCCTCGCGTGCGGTGCGGACCGGCCGGCAGGAGGGGGCGATGTATATCCTCACCGGCGCCATCGCCTCGATTCAGTCGACGCTGGACAAGAAACGAATCGTCACCTACAAGACGACGCTGGAACTGACTAACCTCGAAAGCGCGATCATCGAATGGACCGACGACGTGGAAATGGTGAAGCACTTCGAAGCGCGGGGGACCAAATTCTGATCTCCGAATCCCCGCGACTTTTCGCACGGCGGCCGGGTCCGCGCCTTTTTCGGGCCCGGTCCGCCGTCCTCCTCGCGCTTCTCGCGCCGCTCCTGCTCGCCGGTTGCGGCGTCTCGGGCCTCCAGAAGCGGCGCGCCGGCTACACCCTTTTTTACAACGGCGACATGGAGGGGGCGGCGGCGGCGCTCGCCGACTCGACGGACGATAAAAACCGTCTCCTCTACGCCCTCGACCGGGGGGTGATCGCCCACACCTCGGGCAGGCCGGAGGACTCCAACCGTTCCTTCGCGAGGGCCGAGGACTACATCTTCGAGCTGGACGTCACCGACGTTTCCGATCAGGCGTCCTCTTTTCTCGTCAATGATTATCGCATCGCTTATAAAGGAGAGGACTTCGAGAAGGTCCTGGTCCATCCCTTCAAGGCGCTCAACTATCTCGCCCTGAACGATCCCGACGCGGCGCTTGTGGAGTGCCGCGCCCTCAACAACCGGCTGGTGGAGATCAACGAACGGCACGGAGGAGAGAGCGTCTACAACGACGACGCCTTCGCGCGCTATCTCTCGGGAATCATCTACGAGTCTCAGGGGAACCGGAACGACGCGCTCGTCGACTACCGGCTGGCCGATTCCGCCTTCGTCGGCTACGGACGAAAATACGGAACCCCCTACCCGCCGTCTCTTCAGGCGTCCCTTCTCCGGCTCGCCGAGGCGCAGGAGATGGGCCATCTGGTGGACGCCTTCCGGGAGCGTTGGCCGGACGTGAAGTGGGTCCCCTGGCCGGAGAGGCGCGCGATGGCCGAGGTGGTTTTCGTCCTCGAGACGGGCCAGGCGCCGGTGAAGGAGCAGGCGCGCTTCGACGCCGTCGCGGGCGAGGAGGACGGCGCCCCCACCGTTCTCTCCATCGCCTTCCCCAAGTATCGGGTGATCCCCCCCGAGGTCGGCCGGAGCGTGCTCCGCGCGGGGGAGCGCGCCGCCGGGGACGAGCTTGTGGAGGACGTCTCCTCCATCGCCGTCAAGGATCTCCGGGACCGCTACGGCCGCGTGGTCGCCAAGGAGATCGCCCGCGTGGCGGCGAAGACGGTCGCGTCGGAGCAGGTGAAGCAGAAGAACGAGATTCTCGGCTTCCTTCTGAACCTGGTGAACAGCGCCAACGAGCAGGCGGACCTCCGGAGCTGGGAAACGCTGCCGGCGCAATTCCGGATCGCCCGCGTTCTCGTGCCGCCCGATCTCCCCTTCCCGCTCTCCGCCGACATCTACGCCCCCGACGGGCGCAAGATCGAAACCGTCGGTCTGGGCGAATGGACCCTCCGCCCCGGCGAGACGCTCTTTCTCTATCACAGGACGCTTTACTAGCCCGGATCGCGCGCGCGCTTTCCGCCGCGGGTTCGGCCCGCGGACCGCGGAGTCCTTTTTCAGCGGGAGCGCGTGACGCCGATCCGCGGGCAGAGCGCCTCCACGACGCAGAGGGAGCAGAAGGGGGAGACCGGTTTGCAGACCTGCCGGCCGAAGACGATCAATAGACCGTTCAGTGTTTTCCAGTGGCGGCGGGGGAGCTTCGCCCGGAGCGCCGCCTCCGTCTCGTCGGGGGAGCGGGTCGCGACGTAGCCCCAGCGGTTCACGATCCGATGAACGTGGACGTCCACGCAGATCCCCGCCTTGTCATGGGCGCGGATGAGAACCAGATTCGCCGTTTTTCGTCCCACGCCGGGGAGGGCGAGGAGCTCCTTCATCCGATCCGGGACCCGGCCGCCGTGTCGTTCGATCAGGATCCGCGCGATCTCACGCACCGTCCGCGCCTTGTTCCGGTAGAAGCCGACCGGGTAGATCGCCTTTTCGATCGCCGCCGTCCGAAGGCGGACCATCGCCTCCGGCGAAGGCGCGATCGCGAAGAGCCTCTCCGCCGCGCCCTCGGTGGTCTCGTCCTTGGTGCGGAGGGAGAGGACGCACCCGATCAGCGTCCGGAAGGGATCGCGCTCCCGCCGCCGCTCCGTTCCGTCTCCGTGCACCGGGTCCTTCCAGTTCGGCCGGTCCCGGCGGAGCGCGGAAAGCACGCCGTCGATGTTTCTCTCGTCGATCACGGGAGGCTCCTTTTTCGCCGCCCGCCCATTCTAGCGCGAAAACCGGTCGCCGAGGCTTCGTTGACGGGCGCGGGGACCGTTGTTATTCTCGGGAACCCCGGCCGGACCGGCCGGGTGTGAGCGGCGGCAAGGCTCCCCTTCGACATAAGGAGATGACGTTGGACGCGGACCTGCAGGCTGTGGAACGGCTGAAGGAGGCGCGGGAGAAGATCCTGGCCGAGGTGCGGAAGGTGATCGTGGGGCAGCAGACGGTGGTGGACGGCCTCCTCACCTGCCTCCTGGCGGACGGGCACTGCCTGCTCGTCGGCGTGCCCGGTCTCGCCAAGACGCTTCTCATCAGTACGCTCGCGAAGGTGCTCGACCTCGAATTCAACCGGATTCAGTTTACGCCGGACCTGATGCCGAGCGACATCACCGGCACGGACATTCTCGAAGAGGACCGGGGGACGAACCGGAGAAGCTTCACCTTCATCCGCGGCCCGGTCTTCGCCAACATCGTTCTCGCCGACGAGATCAACCGAACGCCGCCGAAGACGCAGGCGGCGCTCCTCCAGGCGATGCAGGAGCACGAGGTCACTGCCGGCGGGCGGACCTACGACTTGGAGCCCCCCTTCTTCGTGCTCGCCACGCAGAACCCGATCGAGCAGGAGGGGACCTATCCGCTTCCCGAGGCGCAGCTCGATCGTTTCATGTTCAACCTTTGGGTCGACTACCCTAAGGAGGACGAGGAGCGGACCATCGCCGAGACGACCACCAGCGCCTATGAGGCGGACCTCAAGCGTGTGCTCTCCGCCGCCGAGATCAACGACCTGCAGCGGCTGGTGCGCCGCGTGCCCGCCCCCTCCCACACGGTCCGCTACGCGGTGCGGCTCGCCCGGGCGACCCGCCCCGTCCTTCCGGGATCGCCCGATTTCGTGCGCGATTGGGTGAGTTGGGGCGCCGGACCGCGCGCCTCCCAGTACCTCCTTCTCGGCGCCAAGACGCGCGCCGTGCTGGACGGACGGTACGCTCCTTCCGTGGAGGACGTGATCGAGGTGGCCCCCGCCGTGCTCCGGCATCGGATCGTGACCAACTTCACCGCCGAAGCGGAGGGAGTGGAGGCGCTCGACATCGTGCGCCGCCTGATCGAAGCGGTCCCGCGGGACGAGCGATGAAGACGGACCGCGAGAGCCGGCGCTTCCTCGATCCGGAGGTGGCGGCGCGGCTCTCGCGCATGGACATCAAGGCGCGGCTGGTGGTGGAGGGCTTCGTCGCGGGCCTCCACAAGAGCCCCTACCGCGGCTTCAGCGTCGAGTTCGCCGAGCACCGCCAGTACATGCCGGGCGATCCCCTCCGCCACGTGGACTGGAAGGTCTACGCCAAGTCGGACAAGTTTTACGTCAAGGAGTACGAGGAAGAAACCAATCTCCGCGCTTATCTGCTCCTCGACGCGAGCGGCTCCATGGGCTACGGCTCCGGGGCGGTCACCAAGTTCGTCTATGCCGCGCAGCTCGCCGCGGCCCTCTCCTATTTGATGCTCCGCCAGCGCGACTCGGTGGGTCTGGTCCTCTTCGACAAGGAGGTGCGCCGCTTTCTGGCGCCCCGCGCCTCCGGCGTCCACCTGCACCGGATCCTGCGGGAGCTGGAAGGGGCGTCGCCGTCGGAGGAGACGAACACGGCGGGCGCGCTCCGCCGCCTGACCGAACGGATCCGCCGCCGCGGCCTGGTGATTCTCCTCTCGGACCTGATGGACGACCCGGACCAGGTGCTGACGGCGCTCCGCTACTTCCGCCACAAGAAGCACGAGGTGGTGGTCTTCCACATCCTCGATCCGAAAGAGGTCCGCTTCGACTTTACCCGCGAGGCGCGTTTCGAGGACATGGAGAGAGAGGACCGCCTGCTCGCCCAGCCCTGGCGGATTCAGAGGGAGTACGCCCGGGAGGTGGAGCGCTGGCGGGACCGCTACCGGCGCGAGTGCGGCGAGCATCGCATCGACTACAACTTCATCGAGACCACCACGCCCTACGACACGGCGCTCTATGCCTATCTGGCGAAGCGGGCGCGGCTCGGTTAGCGGGGCGGGGTTCCGGGGTCAGCGAACGCGGGGAAAGAGCAGGCGGTAGGCCTCGCGGCCGGCCGTGTCCACCGCGCGCACCAACACTCGGCGCCGGCCCGGTCCGTTGTAGATGTGGGGGGCGCTCTCCAGAGGCAAGGCCCGGGAGCGGCCGGTCCTCTCCGCCGTCCATCCGGGCGCGAAGGTCTCCCCGTCCCAATCCCAATCGACGGCCCACTGATCGATTCCGTCCGTCCAGGAACATTCCCGCGCGTCCGATCCCTCCTCCGCGCCCGGATCGTAACCGTCCAGGCGGATCGTCCGCGCCCGCCCCGGCGCGCGGCGGAGGGAGGCGCGAAGCGACGGCAGCGGCGGAAAAGAGGTCGCGCCGCCGTTCTCCTCCTGTTCGTCCATCAGATCGGTGGGAATCGGGACGAGGAGCACGGGCGGGCCCGCGGCGGAGAGACGCTCCGCCTCCTCCGCCGATCCCGGGAGGAACTCCCATGCGAGGAGGTGCGCTCCCCCCTTTCCGCGGGCGCGGGCCGCGCGCCGAATCGCCTCGGGGCCGGGCCGCTCCTCGGGGCCGAAGACACGAACCACCGCGTTCCCCGTCCGGCCGTGGAAGGGGTCGGCGTTCTCCGCCGGCTCGGCGCCGTACCGCTCGAGGAGGAAGCGCCGGTAGTCGCGGTTCGCTTCTTCCGGCGAGGAGCCGTTCGCGCCGAAACGCTCCAGCGTCCAGAGGGCGCGGTCCGCCCCGTCCAGGTCGAGCAGGCGGAAGGGGGGGACCCGGTCCGCGGCGAGGAGGCGTTTCCGCGTCACCCGAATCGCGGCGGGGCTCCGGTCGCAGGCGATCCAGCGGCGGCCGAGGCGCTCCGCCGTCGCCGCCGTCGTTCCGGATCCGCAGAAGAGATCCGCCACCAGGTCGCCCGGATTCGTCGAGGCGAGGATCATCCTCTCCAGGAGCGCCTCCGGTTTCTGTGTCGGATAGTCCAGGCGTTCCGGCTGGTTCCCCCGGAGGGCGGGAATGTCGAACACGTCCCGGCAACGCACCCAGGTGAACCGTCCGCCGCCGTCGTCGTGGATCTCCACGTTGGAGAAGCCGTACCGGTGCATCAGGTAGGATTTTTCTTTTTGCGGGTTCCAGGTCGCCCGGGCGGGATCCTTTACGTAAAAAAGTATGTTGTCGTGCTTGCGGCCGAAGCCGAGGCGGTCCGGCGCGCCGCCGGTCTTGTAGAACCAAATGATCTCGTTGACGAAGGAAGAGGCGCCGAAAACCGAGTCGAGCATCAGGCGGAGCGGGGCGGCGACCCGATAGTCGACGTGCACGTAAAGGGCGCCCCTCGGAGAGAGCAGCTCCCGAATTCGGAGGAGGCGTTCCTCCATCCGTGTGAGATAGGCGGGGAGGCCGCGGGCACGGCCGTCCCGGTAGGCGCGCGCGCCGGAGCGCGGGCCGGCGCCGGAGGGCGCGGGGACTCGGAAGTCCGTCCCGGTGGCGAAGGGGGGATCGATGTAGACCATGTCGACGCGCCCGCGATAACGGTTCAGGAGCGCGTCCAGAACGGGCAGGTTGTCCCCGCGGATCAAGAGATTGGGTCGGCGGGCGCGCCCGCCGTAGCGCTCCCGCTCCCGGAAGCGGAGAACCGGACGGCTCGTCTCCTCCGCTTCGTCCCCGTTCCGCCGGCCCGTCCACGAAAGGGAAACGCCCCGGGGATCGCGGGCGATCTTCCGGTGAACCTGCCGACCGGGCGTTCTCTTGTTCCCGGTTTTTTTCAAGTGAGTCCTCCGCTCGCGAACGTCTCTCCCGGACGGGCAGAATATAGCGGGCGCCATTCTCCGCGGCCAGGGGATTGTGCGGCCGGGCCGGCGGCGGCCGTCGCCGGTCGCGCCGGTGCGGAGAGAGGCGTTTGCTTGACACGCCTTGCGTCGACATGCTACGTTTCGCGCGTATTCCGGGTATCGCGTCGCGTTCGGCGGATCCCGAAGGCTGACCGGAGGAGGGCGACGGAAGAGCGTTTCGGTTCGCACAACGAAAGGGTCATCGTCCGCTTCTCGTGACCGGCTCGTCGCGTACGTCGGCGGGCAGGGGGTGCTGGGTATGCCGTCGAGAGAGGAACTCGGAAAAAGGATCAAGTCCGTTCGGCTCGAAAAAGGTTTGACCCTGAAGGAAGTCGAGCTTCTCTCCGGCGTCTCGATGACGCACACCTCGCAGATCGAGCGGGGGATGACCTCGCCCACCGTCGGCGCCCTCGAAAAACTCGCTCGGGCGCTCGACAAGACCGCCAGCTTTTTTATCGAGGAGAACGCGCTCGAGGAAACCTGCCGGGTTTGCAAGCCGGACCGGTCGATCCTCTCCAACGAGGAGCACGGCGTTCGTCTCGAGAGCCTCTCCAACGGCATTCCGGGCGGGATGCTCCACTTTTATCATCTCGTCGCCGAGCCGGGCGCCAAGCCGCCTACCCCGCGCTCCCATGCGGGGGAAGAGGCGATCACCGTCCTCAAGGGGAGCCTGGAGGTCGTCATCGGCGAGGAGCGGTACCGCCTCAAGGCGGGGGACAGCATCCACTACAAATCGGACCAACCGCATTATTTCTACGCATCCAACCGCCACGGCGCCGAGGCGATCTGGGTGGGAACGGCCGTCCCCCTCTTCTGATTCGGGGATCGAAATCGGATCCTATTGCGACGCGTGATCGCGGGCTGCGATCCGGTTTCTCCGTCGCCCGCTTCCTCATCGTAGCTCGGGCTACGACTCCGGGAGCGGGCTTGTCCGAAACCGGTCTCGCTCCGCGCTCCCGCGCCTCATGTACGGATCCGATTTCGATCCCCGAATCTGTTTCGTGCGGAATCGCGAACGTCGTGACGAATTCCCCTCCGCTCCTCCGAACCGAAAGAGGGAAAATCAAGGGCGGTGGAAACCGAACGGACGGGTAATCCTTCTCGGAGTCCGGGGCGTGCCGCCCCCTGGGTGGGTTCGTGATCGCCACGGAGTTCCCACAAGGGTGCGACCTCGCGCGGCCATTTTTCACGCACCTCGAGAGGTGGGGGCCCCCGTCCCGCCCCTTCTCCTCGAAGGATCACGCCGTCCGTCCGGGAAAGAAGCGGAGAGGATGGCGGGAGAGGGTGAGGGTGCCTTTCCTTCCACCCCCGGCTCTCCCTCCGGGGCACGGTGTGGGGAGAGGGACGGACGGGTAATCCCTCTCGGAATCCACTCCGTGAATCCCGGCCGGTTTCTTCCCTCCTTGCCCCCCGTCTTCCCCCTTCCCTTCCGTCGTGTTAGATTGAACCGGTTCGAGCCCCGGCGGTCGGACCCGGGCGGATTATTTCGGTGTGCAATGCGGGCCGGCCCGTGGCCGGTGTTTTCCCGTATCCCTTTGGTGGAAAATGACTTTTCTGCAATCGATCTTTCTGGCCGGGTTGGCCGCCGCGCTCATTCCGGTGTTGATCCACCTTCTGAACCGCCCCCGGGCTCGGGTGGTGCGTTTCAGCACGCTCGAGTTCATCCGGCGCCTGCAGATCAAGAAGTCCCGCAGGATCCGATTCCGCGAGATCCTGCTCCTCCTTCTCCGGGTCGCGCTGATCGCGCTCCTCGCCCTCGCCTTCGCCAGACCGGCGCTTCGCGGCGCCGCCGCCGGCATCGGCGGGCGGGCGCGCACTTCCGCCTGCATCGTGCTGGACGCGAGCTACAGCATGGGGTACGGGGAGGGGGACCGTACCCTTTTCGACCGTGCCAAGGAACGGGCCCGGAGCGCGGCCGATCTGCTGCAGGAGGGGGACGAGGCGCTTCTGCTTCTCGCCTCCTCTTCGCCCGAATCGCGCTTCGAGCGCCCGACCCATAACTTCCGTCTTCTCGATGCGGAGATCGATCGGGCGGTTCTCGGCGCGCGCGGGACCGATTTTTCCCTCTCTCTTCTGGAAGCGGCGCGCGCGCTGGAGGGATCGAGGAACGCCAACCGCGAGATCTATCTCGTCAGCGACATGCAGAGAATCGGATTCGCCGACGCCGGCGCGGCGGGAGCGGCGATCGCCGAGGCGGGCATCCGGCTCTTTCTTCTCCCGGTGGGGGAGGGGGCGCGCCCGAACCGGGCGGTGACCGGCGCGGAGCTTTACGAGCCGAGGCGTTTCGGCGAGACCCTGCGAATTCGGGCGACGGCGATCAATTACGGCGAAGAACCGACCGAGGGGCTCGTCACCCTGCTGCTCGACGGCGAGCGCCGGGGCACGTCGCCGATCCGCCTCGAGCCGGGAGGAACCGAGTCGGTTCTTTTCTCGGTCCTTCTCCGGGGCGGCGGGACGCACGCGGGGGAAATCCGTCTCGACGACGATCCCCTTCCTCGAGACGACGCCTTCTTCTTCACATTCCACCGGCCCGACCGGCTGGAGGTGCTTCTCGTCGGCGATCCTTCCGGCGAGGGGACGCGCTATCTGAGAAACGCCCTCGACCCGGACGGGAACGAGGGCGCCGAAGGGGAGGGGGGGATGATTCACGTCCAAACCGCCGACCCGAGTGAACTCCGTTCGATCCGCCTCGACCGTTTTCACGCCGTGTTTCTTGCCGGGCCGGCCGTGCGGGACGAGGGGGTGGTCGCACCCCTGGAGGAATACGTTCTCGGCGGCGGCGGCGTGGTGATCGTCCCCGGCGACGGAATCGACGTGGGCTTTTATAACCGCGTCCTCCTCCCCCGTCTCGCGGGAAACGTCCGTTTCGGGCCGGTGGCCTCTTCCCCGGGCGGGCTGCCCGCCGGCGTCGATCGTTTCGACGCCGAACATCCGCTCTTCACGGTGTTCCGCCAGGGGCTCGACCGGGCGCTCCGCGACCTGCGCATCTACCGCCACCTCCGCATCGAAACGGACGCCGCCGCCCGGGCGGTCGCGCGCATCGCCGACGGCGACCCGCTCCTGGTGGAGGCGCGGCGCGGGGCGGGCCGCGTCTTTCTCTGGGCGGTCGGCGCCGACCCGGAGTGGAGCGATCTCCCGACGCGCCCCTTCTTCCTCCCCCTCGTGCACGAGACGGTCCGCTATCTTTACTCCGGCGGCGCCCTGCACATGGGAAGCCTCGCCGTGGGCCGCTCTTACCGGAAGGACGTCACCGGGCTCGTCCTCGGAGAGGAGGTCCTCTGCCGCACCCCGCGGGAGGAGGTGGCGCTCCAGCCGAGAAGCGAGGGGGACAGGCTGCTCCTCGAGTTCGACGGTACCGGTCTCCCCGGTTTTTATCGGATCGAGTCGGAGGGGTTCGACGATCTCTTCGCGGTCAACCCGGAGACGGAAGAGTCGGACCTCGCCCCCCTTCCGGAGTCGGAGTGGGAGGAGCGTCTCGGCACGGACCGCTTCACGGTGATCCCGGAGAAGCAGCGCCCGGACCGGCCCGTCCTTCAGGCGAGGTACGGCCGGGAACTCCGGCGGGAACTGCTCTGGCTCGCCTTCTTCGTCGCCGTGGCGGAGCTGGTGCTCGGCCGCGGGCTGCGCCGCTCCGCTCCGATCCCGCGGGACGACTGATGCTGACCGACCTACGCGGAATTCTCCACGACACGCGGCCCTTTCGGGAGATCCGGCGCCGATTCGCGGAGGGGGCGCGCGTGGTGCCCGTCGAAGGGGCCGGAGCGTCGGTCCTCTCCTTCGCCGTCGCCGATATGGTGGAAGGAAGCGACGCGTCGGTGCTCCTCGTCCTTCCCCGGCCGGACGACGCGGAGCTTTTCGCCGAGGAACTGGAGGGGATGCTCGGCGAGGACCGCGTTTTCCTTTATCCCTCATGGGAACTGCTCCCCTACGAGAAGCATTCCCCCGGCCTGCATCTCACCGCCATGCGCCAGCGCGCCCTCGCCCACCTGATCCGCGGCGGCCCCGGCGTGGTGATCGCCGCCCCCCGGGCGCTCCAGATCCGCGTCGCCCCCCGGCGGGTGACCGCAGAGTACCGGGTCGAAATCAGCCGAGGCGGCGAGATCGACCTCGATCGCCTGAGCGAGCGGCTTGTTCAGATGGGTTTCACGCGGGCGCCCGTCGCCGAAGACGCGGGGGCGTTCGCCCGCCGCGGCGGCATACTGGACGTCTTCCCGGCCGGGAGCCGCATGCCGTTTCGCGTCGAGATGTTCGGCGACGAGATCGATTCGATCCGCGAATACGACCCGGAATCGCAGCGTTCCATCCGGGATCTGGACGCCGTGGAGCTGGCGCCGCAGCGCGAGTTCCCCCTCCCCGACGAGGCCGTGCGGCGCGCGCAGGAGGCCGCCCCGCCCGGCGAGGAGGGGGACCTGCTCGGCCGGGGGGCCCACTTCGAAGGGATCGAACGTTGGCTTCCCCTCCTCTTTCCGGACGCGGAAACCCTCTTCGATTATCTGCCCGCGGAGGCCCGCGTGGTTCTTCTCGAGGAGAGGGAGGCGATGGGCGCCGCGCTGGAGATGTGGGAAGAGGCGGAGCGGTTTTTCGGGAAGGACGCCGGCCCGGAGTCTCCCCCGCCGCCGGCCGCCGCCTTCCTGGACGCGCGCTCCCTCGAAGAGAGAATCCGCTCCTTCCCGCTCCTTTCGGCGCGCCGCGGCTCCCACGGCGGCGGAGCGGACGCGGTCGCCGTCGGCGCCATCCCGTCGCCTCCCTTCCTCGGCCGGACCGATCTCCTCCAGTCGGAATTACGGGGTTTTCTGGACAAGGGGAACCGCGTCTGGATCCTCTGCGACAACCAGGGGCAGGCGGACCGTCTCGCCGAGATTCTGGAGCCGTTCGAGGGGATGATCGCGGTCGGCCTCGGCCGGCTCCGGCGGGGATTCCTCCTTCCCGGCGAGAGGATCGTCGTCCTCGCCGATCACGAGATCTTCCGGCGGCTCCGCCGCCGCCGCCTCGATCGCCGCCGCCCCCGCGGCACGGTGATCGATAGCTACCTCTCCCTGAAGACGGGGGATTACGTGGTCCATGCCGGCCACGGCATCGGGCGGTTCCAGGGGATCGAGAGGATCGAGGTGGAGGGGACCGGGCGGGACTGCGTCGTCCTCGCCTACGCCGGCGGCGACCGCCTCTACGTCCCCGTCGATCAGATGAACCTGCTGCAAAAGTACAGCGGCGCCGACGCGGCGCGGCCCTCCGTCGACCGGATCGGCGGCACGGGCTGGGAAAAGACGCGGGCGAAGGCGAAGCGCGCCGTCCGCCACCTCGCCAAGGAGCTGCTCCGTCTCTACGCGACCCGCCGGGCGCGCCCCGGTTTCGCCTTCTCGGCGGACGGAGTCTGGCAACGGGAGCTGGAAGATTCCTTCTTATATGAAGAGACGGAGCACCAGGCCCGGGCGGTGCGCGAGGTGAAACGGGACATGGAGTCCACCGGGCCGATGGACCGGCTGGTCTGCGGCGACGTGGGGTACGGCAAGACGGAAGTGGCGGTCCGGGCCGCGTTCAAGGCGGTGCTCGACGGCAGGCAGGTGGCGGTGCTCGTGCCGACCACGCTTCTCGCCCACCAGCACCTCCGCACTTTCAGCGACCGCTTCGCCGGTTTCCCGGTGCGTGTGGAGGCGCTCTCCCGGTTCCGCCGCCCCGCCGAGACGCGGGAGGTCCGGGAGGGGCTCGCGCGGGGGAGCGTGGACGTGGTGATCGGCACGCACCGCCTGCTGCAGAAGGACATCGTCTTCCGCGACCTGGGCCTGATCGTGGTGGACGAGGAGCAGCGCTTCGGCGTCGCCCAGAAAGAGAAGCTGAAGAGGCTGCGGGAGACGGTGGACGTGCTCACCCTGACCGCCACGCCGATCCCGCGCACCCTCTACATGGGCCTCGCCGGCGCCCGGGATATCTCCATCATCGACACGCCCCCCAAGGACCGGCTGCCGATCATCACCGAGGTGATCGAATTCGACCCGAACGTGATCAGCGCGGCGATCCTGCGGGAGTTGGACCGGGGCGGGCAGGTCTATTTCGTCCACAACCGGGTCCGATCCATCGGCGCCATGGCCGCGTTCCTGGGGCGCCTCGTGCCGGAGGCGCGGATCGGCGTCGGCCACGGGCAGATGGCGGAGCGCCAGCTCGAGGGGGTGATGCTCGATTTCCTGGAGCGGAAGATCGACGTGCTCGTCTCCACCATGATCATCGAGTCGGGCCTGGACATTCCGAGCGTGAACACCATGCTCGTCAATCGCGCGGACCGCTTCGGCCTCGCCCAGCTCTATCAGCTGCGGGGCCGGGTGGGACGGTCGCGGCACAGAGCCTACACCTATCTGCTCGTGCCGAAGGAGCGGGCGGTGACCGAGGACGCCCGCAAGCGGCTCGAAGCGATCGCCACCTACACCGATCTCGGCTCCGGCTACCGGATCGCCAGGAAGGACTTGGAGATCCGGGGGGCGGGGAACCTGCTCGGCGCGGAGCAGCACGGTTTCGCCGCGTCGGTCGGTTTCGAGATGTACTGCAAACTGCTCGAGGAAGCGGTGCGGGAGCTGCGCGGCGAAGAGGGCCCGGCCCGCCGCGAAACGCGCCTGGAGGCGAGCGCCGACAGCTATCTGCCGGACGACTACGTGGGGGACCCGGACCTGAAGGTCATCCTGTACCGGCGTCTCGCCGAGACCTCCTCCGTCGAGGAAGTGGAGAGGATCCGGGACGAGGCGGAGGACCGCTTCGGACGGCTGCCGCCGGAGGCGAAGAACCTCTTCGACCTGCGCGGGGTGAAGCTCCTGGGCGAGGCGGCGGGTGCCGAGACGATCCGGCTCGATCCGCGGCGGATCCGGATCCGCTTCCCCGAAGGGGCGCCGGTGCCGCCGGAAAAGGTGCGCGCCCTGGTCCGTTCGTCGGCGGAGCCGCTCCGCTTCGACGCCAGCCGCGGCCTCCTGATCGAGATCGATCTGCCCCCGGGCGCCGACCCGGCGGAAAGGGCCACGAAAGTCTTGGCGGGCCTTGTCTAGTTTGCTAGAATGAAACACTTTAGGATATTCGTCTATCCATGGGCCCGCGTTGGGGGTCCGGGAAAGGAGTGTGGACATGTCCCGCGGAACGATGTACGGGATCATCGGTCTGGCCGTGATCGCGGCGCTGCTCGTTTTCTCCTGCGGCGGGCCGAAAGACCCGGTCGTGGCGAAGGTGGGGGATCACGGAATCACCCTCGGCGATTTCAACATCGCCTACAAGGCGATCACCATCTTCAACCGGCCCCCCTTGGTGACCTACGAGGACGCCGAGGCGTTTCTGCAAACGCTGATCAACAAGGAGATCCTGGTCACGGAGGCGAAGAGTCGCGGACTGGACCGGGATCCGCTTCTGCAAAAGGCGCGCGAGAACTGGTTGATGGAGCAGTGCATCCGCACCCTGTTCAAGGAAGTCGCCGAGGCGGACATGCAGATCACGCTGGCGGAAGTGGAGGACTACTACCGCCGCGCGCGCTCGCAGGTGCGGGCGCGGCAGATCCTGGTGGGGACTCTCCCCGCCGCCGAGGAGATCCGCCGCAAGCTCGAAAAGGGCGAAGACTTCGCCGTCCTCGCGCGGGCGAATTCGATCGACGAGGCGAGCCGCGCCCTCGGTGGAGAACTGGGGGTCGTCGACCACGGCCAGCTCGATCCGCCCTTGGAGCGGGCTGTTTTCAGCCTGAACCCGGGCGAGATCTCCGAACCGGTTCGAACCGCGCTGGGCTTCCACATCCTTCAGGTACAAGAAAAAATCGAGCCGAGCATGGATGATTTCGAGGAACAGCGGCACGCCTGCGCGGCGGAGCTGCGCTCCCGCCGGCGGAACGAGAACTGGAGCACCTACCTCGCCGAGGTCGAGTCCCGCCTGGACATTCGGTTCAACGACGAGAACGTGCACGCCTTCAACGACGCGCTTCCGCCACGGGAGAATGCCCAGTCGAGCGATTGGTATCAGAAGATGGACGACGCCTTCCGGGCTCGGGTTCTCGCGGAGTACGCCGGGGGGACGTGGACCGTCGGTGAGTTCCTCGGCCAGTACGGCCCGGACGTCGGCGGTCTCCCTTTCCGGTCGGAGGACGCGGACATGATTTACAGGGTGTCCGAGGCGGCGATCGTCAACAAGTGGAACTACGACGAGGCGAAGCGGCGCGGCCTGGACCGATTGGACGAAACGATCCGCGCCGTGGACCGCAAGGAGCAGGAGCGTCTTCTCGAATTGCTGCACGACGATCTGGTGAAGGACGCCGTCGTGCCGGACGAGAAGGTGCGTGAGCTTTACGAGGAGCAGAAGGCGGCGCTGATCATGCCCGACCGCGCTCACCTGATGATCATCAACACCCCCGATGTAGAGATGGCCAAGGAAGCTCGCGACAAACTTCGTCGCGGCGTCCCCTTCGAGGAGGTCTCCAAGGAGTATAACGAAGGCGCCCTCCGTGAGCTGGGCGGGGACATGGGGATGCGTCTCCGATCGAACATCGCTCCGGAACTCATTCCTTACGCCTTCGGCCGGCTCCGCCCCGGTCAGGTGAGCGACGTGGTCCCGCACCGGCAGGGCTACTTCGTGGCGAAGCTCGTCGCGTTGGAACGGGAGCACCCCATGACCTATGAAGAATCGGAGCCGGAACTCCGCGGCATGCTGCTCGCCGCCACGCAGGACTCCGTTTTCGCCGAGTGGATCCTGGCGAAGCGGGAGGAGGTTGGCGTGGAAATCTTCCCCGAGTCTCTCAACTTGATCGTCGAGGAGGCGGAAACCGAGGAGCCCTAGGATGAACAACCGAGCCGCCGTGTCCGTCGCCCTGGCGCTCTTTCTCGCGGCGGCCGCAGGTCCGGTCCTCTCCCAGGAGGTGGACCGGATCGTGGCCGTTGTCGGGGAGACGCCGGTGCTGGCGAGCGAGCTGAGGGAGGAACTGGCCGTTTACGCGGCGGAGCCCTCCCTGAAACGGCTCCCGCCGGACGAACTCAGACGCATGGCTCTGAATAAACTGGTGGAGGACCGTCTCTTTCTGGCCCATGCCGAGGACCAGGGAATCCGCCCCTCCGAAGAGGAGGTGGAGGAAGCTCTGGAGGGGAGCCTGGACCGCATGCGCTCCCAGTTCCCGACGGAGGAGGACTTCCTCGCCGCGCTCGCTTCGGAGAATCTCACCCTCGGCGAACTCCGGCGCCGGTACAGGGAAGAGGTGGAGAAATCACTCACCGTGCGCATGGCGGTGGACCGCGAGGTTCGCTGGAAAACGGAAGCGACCGACGCGGAGGTGCGCCGTTTCTACGACGACCACCTGGCGGATCTGCCCGATCTGCCGGAGCGTTACGGGATCGCGCAGATCTTCCTGAAACCGAACGCGGACAGCTCGGCCGAGGGGGGCATCATCGCCGCCCTCGAGGAGCTGCGCGGGCGCGTGCTCGCCGGCGAGTCCTTCCCCGACCTGGCGGTGGCGCACTCCGAGGGTCCCTCCGCGCCGAACGGCGGCGACCTCGGCTGGTTCGGCCGGGGGGACATGGACCCCGCCTTCGAGGAGGCGACTTTCGCCATCGCCGAACCGGGGGGGATGAGCGGCGTGATCCGCTCCCGCTTCGGCTTCCACCTGATCCAGCTCGTCGCCCGGGACGGGGAACGGGTCCGCGCGCGGCACATCCTGAAGATCGTTCCCGCCGGCGAGGGTGGATGGGACGAGGCGCGCGGGCGCGCCGCCGCGATCATGGACTCGCTCCGGGGGGGCGCCGATTTCGGCGGTCTGGCGATGCGACACTCCGATGACCGCGAGACGGCGGCCCGGCGCGGCGACGTCGGCGTTTTCGCCTTCAGCGACGTGACCGGCGAGATGCGGCGCGTGCTCTCGGAACTGAAGCCGGGGGAGTACAGCGAGCCGTTGGAGACGGAGGACGGCGTGCATATTTTCCTCCTCAAGAATCGATACGAAGCCGGGAAGCCGGGCTTCGGGGAGGTGGAGAGGGAACTCCGCCAGGCCGCCCGCGCGGAAAAACAACAGAAAGCCTATGATCGCTTCGTGGAAAATCTGAAGAAGAGTTACTACGTGGAGATCAAGGACGGGACCGAGGACGCCGCGGCGGGGGCGGAAGCGCCCCCCGCATCGCGGGATTGACCGGCCGGGCGCCGACCGGTTCCCCCACGGGGTAGGGACGCAGAACGGTGGTATCCCTCATCAACGCATCGAAATCCTACGCGGCCGGCGCGGCGGTCCGCGACGTCACCTTTCGGATCGAACGGGGGGAGTTCGTCTTCCTGATCGGTCCGAGCGGCGCGGGGAAAACGACGCTGCTCAAGCTGATCCACCACCAGATCTTTCCGTCCGCGGGGACGGTGGCGGTGGGCCGCTTTCGCAGCGACGCCATCCGCCGGTCCGAGATCCCCGAACTGCGCCGTCACATCGGTTTCGTCTACCAGGATTTTCGCCTGATCGGCGACCGCAGCGTTTTCGAGAACGTCGCCCTCGTCCTTCGCGTGACCGGCGCCCCCCGCCGCGCGATCCAGAGGCGGGTGCAGGAGACGCTCGGACAGGTCGGGCTGATGGGCCGCATGGGGGACCGGGCGGACGAGCTTTCGGGCGGGGAGATGCAGAGGGTGGCCATCGCCCGGGCGCTGGTGAACCAGCCCTTCCTGCTCCTCGCCGACGAGCCGACGGGGAACCTGGACCCGGAGACGGCCGCCGGCATCTATGATCTTCTGGAACGTGTGAACATCGGCGGCGCGGCGGTGCTTGTGGCGACCCACGACCAGGGCCGCGCCCGGGCGAGCGGACACCGGATCATCCGGCTCGAAAAGGGGAGGCTCGCGCCGGAGCCCTCGCCGCCGCCGCTCCGGCGGTTCCCCTCCGATCCCGCCGCCCCGCCGCGCACCCCGTTGGAGGGCTGAGGCCCGCGCAGGGAGAGACGGTGACGCTCACGCAGATCGAGCACGTGTTCCGCGAGCTGCTCTACGGGCTCCGTCGGAACCTCCGAAGCCACCTGGCGCCGGTGACCCTGATGGCGTCGGCGCTCTTCGTCTTCGGCCTCTTCGTGATCGGCACCGTCAACCTCCGCGAGACGATCCGGATCGCTCAGGAGCGAGTGGGGATCGCCATCTATCTCCGCGACGACGCGGACGAGGCGGACCGGGCGGAGCTGGAGGAGGTGCTCTCCAGACTCGGCGGCGTGCGGGCCGTTCGCTACCGCACCAAGGAGGAGGCGCTCGAGTCGTTCCGGGCGACCCTCGGCAGCCGGGCGTATCTGCTCGAGGGAGTGGAGGGGAATCCGCTCCCCGCCTCTTTCGAGCTGGATCTGTACGACGATTGGAAGTTCGCCGACCGGATGGGCGCCATGGCGGAGGAGATCCGTCGAATGCCCGGCGTGGACGTGGTGGTTTGGGGGGAGAGCTGGGTGGAATCGCTGGAGCGCTGGATCTACTTCTTCGTCGCCATGGACCTCTTTCTCGGCGCGGCGCTCGGCGTCTCCACTCTGCTCGTCGTCGGAAACACGATGAAGCTCGCCATCGAGGGAAGGCGCGACGCGATCCAGGTGCTCCGCCTCGTCGGCGCGCGGCCCTGGCAGATCCGGCTCCCCTTCCTGATGGAAGGAGCGCTTCTCGGCCTGCTCGCCGCGGCGATCGCCCTCTTCCTGCTCGACAGGAGCTGGCGCTTCGCCGTGGAGCGGCTCTCGGGCGTCCTCTTTCTCGGCGGCGGCGGCGCGGCGGCGTTTCTCCTGTTCGGCGCCGTGCTCGGCGGTTGCGGGAGCCTGCTCTCCCTCCACCGCTATCTGCGGGTGAAGCGATGAAGGCGCGGCGGATCGCCCGTTTTCTCCCTTGGGCGGCGGCGTTTCTTCTCGCCGCGGGCGTGCCGGCTCTCCTCGCCGCCTCGGAGGAGGAGGAGATGGAGAAACTCCGGCGGCGGATCCGGGAGACCCGCTCCGAAGTGGAGCAGCTCGCGGGCAAGGAGAGCGGTATTCTGACGAATCTGATGAAGCTCGACGAGGACCTCGCCCTCACCAACCGCCTTCTCTCCGGCCTCGAACAGCGGCGGCGGAACATCGAGTCCGGCCTGGAAGAATTGACAGAGGACGCGCGGGAGGCGGAAGAGGAACTCGGGCGGCGGCGCTCCCTTCTCCGTGATAGGCTGCGGGCGCTCTACCAGTACGGCGGTTATCACGAGTTCGAGATCCTCTTCAGCTCCCGTTCCGTGACGGAGCTGGTGGGGCGCTTCGAGAACATGGTCCGGATCGTGAGCCGCGACGACAATCTCTACCGCGCCGTTCTGGACGACCGGGAGCGGGTCCGCCGCGCCCGGGACGAGCTGGCGGAGCGGGACCGGGAGATCCGGTCCATCGAGGCGGAACGGGCGCGGGAGAGGCGCGCGCTTTTGCAGAGCCAGGCGGGCCGGCGAAAGCTGTTGCAGGACGTTCGGGGGGAGAAGGAGAGCCACGAGCGGCTGATCGCCGAGATGGAGGAAGCCTCCCGGGAGTTGGAGAGGATCATCGCCTCCCGGGTGCGCGACGCCGAGGAGATCGGCGGCCCCTCGCTCTTCGACGGCGGGGCGGCCCGTCTCCCCTGGCCGGTGGGTGGATCGGTGGTGCGCGGCTTCGGGAGCCGCCGCCATCCCGAGTTCGGCACGGTGGTGCGGAACAACGGGATCGACATCGACGCTTCCGGCGGGGCGGAGATCCGGTCGGTCGCGCCGGGGAAAGTGGAGTACGTAAGTACCCTTCCCGGCTATGGAAACTGTATTATTGTGCGGCACAGCGGAGGGTACTACACCCTCTACGCGCACGCGTCGGAGGTGTTGGTCGCGGCGGGGGCGCGCGTCGCCCAGGGAGACGTTCTCGCCACCGTCGGCGGGAGCGGCTCGGCGACCGGCGGCTCTTTTCATTTCGAGATCCGGAAGGGGACCGAACCGTTGGACCCCTTGCGCTTTCTGAGGGAAATCCGATGACCTGCGATTACATGGAAATCCGGTTCAAAAGGGGCCGGCAACAGTGGTACGCCAACCCCGAGGGGGTCGCCGTCGAGGTGGGCGACCTGGTCGTGGTCCGCGCCGATCGGGGGGAGGACATGGGCCGGGTGGTGCACCGCGCCGAGACGCCGATCCTTCCGCCCGGCGAGGAGGAGAGCCTCTTCGAGGTGGTTCGTCCCGTCGACGCGAGGGACGAAGAGGCACGCATGCGGAACCGCACGCGCGAAGAAGAGGCGCGGGAGATCTGCGTCACGCGGATCGAGGCGCGCAAGCTGGAGATGAAACTGGTCGACGTGGAGATGCAGTTCGACGGGAACAAGATCACCTTCTACTTCACCGCCGAGAAGCGGATCGACTTTCGCGAGCTGGTGAAGGATCTGGCGTCGACCTTCAAGACGCGAATCGAGCTCAGGCAGATCGGCGTGCGGGACGAGGCGAAGCGGTTGGACGGCTGCGGGCCCTGCGGCCGGAGGCTCTGCTGCTCCGGTTTCCTGCGCGGCTTCAGCCCGGTGACGCTCCGCATGGCTCGGGATCAGCACCTCGCCCTCGCGCCGAACAAGATCTCCGGCGTTTGCGGGCGGCTCATGTGCTGTCTCGCCTACGAGAGAGAAGAGTATCTGCGGGCTCTCTCCGAGTTCCCCAAGGTGGGCACGCGGGTCCGCACCGAGGACATGGAGGGGAAGGCGCTCAAGGCGGACATCTTCACCCGGACCGTGACCGTTCGCACCTCCGAGGACAAGGAGGTGCGGGTTCCCCTCGAGGCGATCCGAGAGGAGCTGCGGCACGATCGCTGGATCCCCCGGAAGACCGGGCCGCGCTAGGCCGCCGGCCCGCGCCCGCATCCCCCGCTTCGCGGCGGAGCCGATTCCGATCCCGGCACCGATAGGACGGACCGATGGAACGCTATTATCTCACCACGGCGATCGACTACGTAAACAGCCGGCCCCACATCGGGACGGCCTTCGAGAAAATCGCGGCGGACTGCGTGGCCCGCACCAAGCGGCTCCGCGGCGCGGACGTTTTCTTCTCCATGGGGAACGACGAGCACAGCCAGAACGTGGAGAAGGAGGCGCGCGCGCGCGGGCTCGACCCGTTGGTCTACTGCGGGCGGATGGCGGAGGAGTTCGAGTCGATCTGGTCGATGCTGAACCTCTCCTACGACCGCTTCGTCCGGACCACCGAGCCGGCCCACGCCCTGGCGGTTCGGGAACTCTTCCGGCGGATCGAGGAGAAGGGGGACGTCTACCGCGACGTCTACCGCGGCCTCTACTGCGTCAGCTGCGAGAACTTTTTACAGGAGAAGGATCTCGTCGACGGCTGCTGCCCCGTCCACGGAACCGAGCCGGACGCCATCGAGGAGGAGAACTTCTTCTTCCGCCTCACCCGATACCGGGACCCTCTCCTGGCGCACATCGAAGCCTATCCGGAGTTCATCCTCCCGGAGATCCGGCGGAACGAGATCGTGAACGTGCTGAAGGGGGGGCTGTTGGACGTCTCCGTCTCCCGGTCGAGCCGGGGATGGGGGATTCCGCTCCCCGCCGACCCGTCCCACGTGGTTTACGTCTGGTTCGACGCGCTGATCAATTACCTCACCGCCGTCGGCTTCCCCTCGGACCGGGAAACCTACGAGCGCTACTGGCCGGCGGACCTCCACGTGATCGGCAAGGACATCACGCGCTTCCACTGCGTCATCTGGCCCGCCATGCTCCTCTCCGCCGGCGTTCCCCTGCCGCGCACCGTGTACGCCCACGGCTTCATCTCCGTGGAGGGGAAGAAGCTCTCCAAGTCCCTCGGCAACGTGATCGATCCGAGGGAGATGGTGGAGCGTTTCGGCGCCGACACGGTCCGCTACTATCTGCTCCGCGAGGTGAGCTTCGAGCGGGACGGCGACTTTTCCGTCGGCCAGCTGGTGGGGCGGCACAACGCGGACCTGGCCAACGACCTCGGCAACCTGCTGAACCGGACCGCCGGCATGGCGCGGAAATACCTGGGCGACGGGGTGTTCCCCACGCCGAGCGCGGGCGAGGACGACCGTGTGTTGCGGGACGAGGCGGCCGCCGCGGCGGAGCGGTACGCCGGCGCGATGGACCGCTTCGAGTTCCACAACGCCCTCGCCGCCGTCTGGGATCTGATCCGGCGGGCGAACCGCTACATCGAGGAGTCCGCTCCCTGGAAACTCGCCAAGGAACCGGAGAGCCGGGCCCGTCTGGAGACGGTGCTCTACAACGTCGCCGAGGCGCTCCGGATCACCGCGGTGCTCGTCTCGCCGGTGATGCCGGCGAAGGCGGAGGAGTTGGCGGCGGCGCTCGGCGTTCCCCAAAGCGCCGGCGGCATGCGTTTCGAACGGGATATCCCCTGGCGGGACGAGCCGGGCGAGGGGCGCTCCTTCCGCGTGGAGAGGCCGCTCTTCCCCCGGATCGAGGTGGAGGGGGAGGCCACTTGATCGACAGCCACGCCCACCTGACCTTTCCGGAATACGGCGCGGACGCGCCGGAGATGCTGCTGGATCGGGCGGGCGCGGCGGGCGTGGAGCACGTGATCTGCGTCCCCTACGACATCGCCTCCAACGAGGAGGTGGTCGCCCTCGCCGCCCGGGAGCCGCGCACGAGCGCCGTGGTCGGCATTCACCCCCACGAGGCGGACCGTGTGACGGACGGGGACCTGGCGCGAATCGAGGAACTGGTCGCCGACCCGCGGGTGGTCGCCGTCGGCGAGTTGGGCCTCGACTACTACCGCGACTACGCGGACCATGGGAACCAGCGCCGCCTCTTCGAGAGGCAGCTCGAAACGGCGGCGCGGGCCGGAAAGCCGGTGGTGATTCACGACCGGGAAGCGCACGACGACGTGCTCGCGATCCTGCGGGAGCGATCGGGGGACCTCGCCGGCGGGGTGATGCACTGCTTCTCCGGCGGCGAGGCGGAGCTGGAACGCGCCGTGGACCTCGGCTTTTTCATCTCCATCCCCGGACCGATCACCTTCGCCAAGAAGCCCGGGGGGAGGCTGGAGCGCGTGGCCCGTCTCTGCCCGGAGGACCGCCTCCTCATCGAGACGGACTGCCCCTGGCTCACGCCGGAGCCGCATCGCGGCCGCGGTTTGAACGAGCCCGCCTTCGTCCGTTTCGTGCTGGAGCGTGTCGCCGCCGTCCGGGAGCGGGGCGTCGAGGAGATGGACCGAATCACCGCCGCCAACACGCGGCGTTTGTTTCGCCTGGAGGAGTGAGTTGGCGGAGGAGCGGCGGACACCGGCCGGCGCGGCGCGGGCGCTCCGGGAGGCGGGGCACCGGCCGAGCAAGAGCCTGGGCCAGAACTTCCTCGTCGATCCGAACCTGCTCCGCAAGATCGCGGACGCGGCGGATCCGACCGGACGGGAGAGGGTGCTGGAGATCGGTTCCGGACCGGGAACGCTGACCGCCCTTCTGGCGGAACGGGCGGCCCGGGTCGACTCCGTCGAAATCGACCGGCGGTTGATGGAGGAACAACAGCGCTTTCTCGCGGGTGTAACCAACGTCCGCTTCCATTGCGTGGATTTCCTCGATTTCGACCCGGGCGCGGCCGAGGAGGGAGGCCGTCTGGTCGTGGTCGGCAACATCCCCTATCATGCGACGTCGCCGATCTTGGAGCGCCTGCTGGGCTGGGCGGACCGGATCGACCGGGCCGTCCTCTGCCTCCAGAGGGAGACGGCGGAGCGGATCGCCGCCGCTCCCGGTTCGCGCGCCTTCGGACGTCTCTCCCTGGCGGTGCGCTACCGGGCCGCGGTGGAGCCCCTCTTCCGCGTCGGCCCCGCCGCCTTCCGTCCGCGCCCCCGTGTGGAATCGGCGGTGATCCGCCTCCGTTTCTACGACCCGCCGCCGTTTCGTGCGAAGGACGAGGATCTCCTCTTCCGCCTCGCCCGCGCGCTCTTCGGCGGGCGCCGCAAGATGATCCGAACCGGCCTGCGCCGTTTCGGTTCCTTCACTCCCGAGCAAATTCGATCGGTCGAAAAGAAGAGCGGGGTCTCCCTGGCCTCGCGGCCGGAGGAGCTGGACGTGGCGGCGTGGTGCCGCCTCGCGGACGCGGTGGGATCAACGGCATGAGCGGAACGGGCGCGGCGACGAGAGGGGTGATTCTGCTGGCGGCGGCACTCGCCCTTTTCTGCTTCCCCCCGCTCACCGCCGCCCAAACCGCTTCGGGGGACGAGGAGTTCGAGGAGGTCCGCACCGATTCGATCTGGATCCTCGACCTGGAGGGGGACTCGCTCTGGGTCGATTCCCTCAGCGCCGATTCGATCCGCGCCTACGTGGTGCAGGAATCGCTGGCCGCCATCCCCTCCGTCTCCATCGCGAAAGTGAAAGAGGGCTTCCATCCCTCCTGGACGGTTCGCGCCAGCGACATCCGCGGAAACAGCAACCTCTCCAACGAGTTCAAGCTGGATTACGCGCTTCGCGACAACATGATCTACAAGAACCAAGTCACCCTCGAAAGGAGGCGGTCCGGCCGAGCGGACCGGACCAGCTCCTCACAGGAGTGGAAGAACGACGTTCAATATTTGTTTCACGGAAACATGAAATTGGGGCTCGGCTGGAACCGCAGAACGAGCAACGACGACGACCAGCGGCAGACCATCGACCTGGTGCGGGACATGATTCTTTTACGCGCGATCTATTCGCGCGATCTCTGGCGGGGGATCCGGCTGACGTTGAACATGAACGGGGGCGTGGAGAACCGGAACAAGACGACGGACACCAAGGCCGATGGGAGCCAGCGGAAGGAGGAGAAGAGGGGAAACTCGAAGAACGCCAACGTGCTGCTCAATTATTCCCCCTCGCCGGATCTCGACGTCGAGTTTTCCGGAGATTTCCAGCGAAAGGGATTCTCGCTCACCACGTCGGGGACCAACGTCGAGGAAAAGGAGAACCCGGACAACAACGACCGGACCGACAACGCGACCTTCCGGCTCCGCTTCGACAAGTACGAATTGTGCCATGTGAAAGTGAACGCCTCCGCGGACGACAAACAACAGTCCTTCGCGAAAAGCACCGGCGCCGGAACGGCCACCGGCGAGGTGGAGACCGTGGACGAGTGGCGCCGCTCCTTCGATGTCCAGCTTTCCGGCGACGTCACCGAGGCGACGGGGTACGAAGCCAATGCGCGCTACTCCGCCGCGAGCCGGCGTTATCGGATCGACAAAGGGCAGTCCTCGGACCTGCTCGACTACGGCGCGGAGGTGGCGCTGAACCAGAGCCTCCCCGCCCGCGTCCGGAGCAGGCTGGTGTTGAAACGCTCCGTCGGCGAGGACACCTACTATCCCGACGCGGGGATGCCGGACCGCACCGGCAAGGCGGACAACGGCTCCATGGTCCTGAACCTCTCCAGGACTCTCTGGAATAACACGCGCCTCCGCGCCGCCGGCAGTCTGCAGATGACCAGCCGGTCCTTCGTCGATTCCACCCAGGACAAGGACGACCTGATCAGCCGGGTCTCTTTCGATCTCAACTACGAACCGGAGGGGAAGCTGCGGGGGGGCGCCCAGTTCTCCCTCGACGAGAACCGCACGGTCAACATCCACAGCTCGCGCGCCTCGAACAACCAGACCCGGCAGACATGGATGGTGGCGCCCACGGTCGAGTACGCTCCGATCCCGTCGCTGAAGTTCCGCAGCTCCTATCGCATGTCGCTGGTTTACATTTTCAAGGACGTCGACGAGGACCTGAACACCATGACCCGGATCTCGGAGCTGCGCTCCACCGCCGGATGGGCTTTCGCCAGGGGCGGCTCCTTCGATTTCGAGTATCGCTTCAAGCTGAACGAGAGCGGCAGCTTCGAGAAAGAGGGGTCCACCCGGCGTTTCGCCCGGGACCGGGAGGACTCGAATCAGAAGCTGACCCTGCGGGTCTCCTACACACTGCCGGGTGATATGCGGATCGAATCGGGCCAGTTCGTCGAGGTGGTGAAACGGTACAGCCTGAACGAGGGGAAGACGCTGGAGCAGCACGACAGGAAGTTGCAGATCTACAACCAGGTCTCCTGGCGGCGGTCCGTCACCGGTTGGTCGAGACTGGTGATCCAGGCGAAGCAGAGCCAGGACGCCGCCATCCCGCTTTTCACGCGCACCGGCGTTCTCCGGGACGAGACGCACCGAACCGAATGGGAGCTGCAGGGGACGTTCACCATCGAGATGTAGGACGGGGAAGGAGGGGAGGCATGACGCGGAAACGGAATGGGAAGGACGCGAAAAGCGGGCGCCGCGCCGCGCGCGCCGCCGGGGCGGCGGTCCTTCTCGCGGCGGTTCTCCTCGCGGGGGGCTGTTTCTTCTCCCCCCGGGACGCCGAGGAGGCTTCCACGGGCGAATCCGCCGTCGAACCGGCCAAAACCAAGGAGGAGGTGCTCACCCTCCTGCAGGTCTCCTACGAGAAGTTCTACGAGGCGCAGTACCAGGTCCTCCTGTCGGTGGATTTCGCCTTCCACCCGGACCGGACCGACTCGAGCGAGCTGGCCGACGCCGGCGTCACCGGTTATCTCGCCCCCTGGGGGAACTACGAAGAGATCGACACCTTCAACCGCCTGCTCTCCTGCTTCAACAGCGGTTCGGAGAGAATCGGCTATATGATTCTGGAATACACCGGCGATCCCGTCACCACGGATTCCTCGGTGAGCGGCTATTCCACCTACGAAAGTGATTATCGCGTAGGCATTTACTATTTTGACATCGCGGCCGCCGCCGATGACAGCCTCGTCTTCGACGGCTCATTGAGACTCTATATCCACGACGAGGGGGACGCGTTCCGCATCTATCGCTGGGACGATTTCCGCAAGGGGAACCTCTCCACATGGGGCTATTACAAGGGACAGGTGGCGGGGGGGCAGGATTATTGTCCGTAAGACCGGATTCACCCTCGGTCGCGCTTCCGGCGCGGGAGGGCTAAACCCCCTGGATGGAAAGCCGATACGTGGTAAGAACGGCTCCGAACGGGCCGCGGGAGCGAGTTGACAGCGGGCCCCCCATATGGTATTGTTAAGACGTCCTACGGGTGCCTGCGAATCATCCCCTGCCGCGTCCCCGCGCGGATGCCGGATCGAATGTTTTCCAAGTCGGATTGACGATGAAAGCGGGAGGAATCTCCAGATGCTTCCTAAAACGAAAAAGGGGATGATCCCCAAGGTGATCATCCTGGCGGCCGTGATCGGCCTCTTCCTCTACGGCTGCGCCCTGAGCCCGAGCGATGATGATGACCCGATTATCAAGCCGCCGGTCACCTACAACCGTTCCGCGCCGGACAGCCTGATTCTCTTCCTGCAGAACGCATATAACGAGGGGGACAGCGCCAAATACGAAGAGTGCCTCGATTCGATGTACGTCTTCGAGCTGATTCCCGGCGGCGTCGAACAGGACTCTATAGAGTGGTGGGACAGGGTGGACGAGCTCCGGATCGCCGGCCGCATGTTCGACGCCTGGACCAACGCGGACGGACAGAGGGTGAACAACATCAGCCTCTCTCTCACGAACATCTATAAGCAGCAGGACAACACCAGCTTCGGTCCCGATCTCCCGCCCCCGGGCGAGACGTGGTGGCGGGTCACCGCCTCCGTCGACCTCCGCGTGGAGGTGGAGAATCCGCAGTCGCCGGACGGTGTCACCCTCTTCCTGGTCGCCTCGGACCAGGAGTGGATCGCCCGCCCGGATCCGAACGAAGAGGGGCTCTGGACGATCTTCCGGCAGTACGATAAAGAAGGGTATAACTAGTTCGTCAGGCGACCGACCGATCGAGCAACTCGCCTGGGGGCGGCTCCGCGGAGCCGCCCTTCTTTTTGGGGCCGGACACCTTTTCGACGCGCGAAAAGAGAATCCGGTTCCGATTCTCCCCTCCCTCCCGGCGATCCCCGCCGCAACCTCTTCCGGGCGTCGGGAAAGGCGTTGACACCTGAGCCGTTCCGCCGGTATCGTGTACTCTTTCCGTCGAGTACGGGGGCGCCGGAGAGCGGCCCCGCGGCTTCGCGGGCGCCGCCGGCGCCGATCGTCCGAAGGGAGAACGGGACCGGTCATGAGAGGTTTCGCCTGCATCCTGGCGGCCCTGTTTCTGTTGGCGCCGGGCGCGGCGGTTCGGGGCGACTCTCCGGACGGTGAACCGCCGAAGCTCGCCTTGATCGTCGACGATTTCGGCTACTTTTACGACGACACGGTGCGCGGTTTTTTAGCGGTCGACGCGTCCCTCACCATGTCGGTGATTCCGGGTCTCCCCTTTTCCGAACGGATCGCCGGGGAGATCCGCGGGGCGGAGAAGGGCCTTTTGGCCCACCTCCCCATGGAGCCGATCGACTACCCGGAGAAGGATCCCGGGCCGGACGCGCTCTTCACGAACCAGAGTGACGCGGAGATCCGCGCCCGGGTTCGGCGCGCCCTGGATTCCTTCCACCGGCTCGACGGGGCGAACAATCACATGGGATCTCGCGCCATGCAGGATCGACGGCTGGTGCGGATCGTCATGGAGGAGATCGGGGACCGGAACCTCTTCTTTCTCGACTCGAAGACGGTGGCCTGCCGGGTCGGCCGGAGAACGGCGGCGGCGGCCGGCGTCCCCTGCCTCGAGAACGACCTGTTCTGGGACACCGGGTACAGCACGAGGGAGGAGATCGCGGAGGGGCTCGACCGGCTCGCCCGCGTCGCCCTGGAAAGGGGCTTCGCGGTCGGCATCGGCCACCCCCGCCCGGTCACCTTAGAGGTGTTGCGAGAGAAACTGCCCGAGCTGGAAGCGCTCGGCATCCGGCTGGTCCCGCTCGCGGAGCTGATCCACGGGCAAAGGATCGCCGCGAGAAACGCCGCTCCGAACGAAGGGGGGGGCGGATCGGATCATCGAGGCGCCGCGGCAGCGGCCGCCGCCGTGGTCCGGTAGCCCCGTCGGCGGAGCGGGAACGAACGACCGGAGGAAGCACCGGATGGGTAAGAACCGGTTCAGACTGCTGCTGGTAGTCGTGGCGCTCGTATTGAGCGCCTGGTACGTGTACCCGACCATCCGGCTCGTCACCCTCGGCAAGGAGGGACGGGCCGCGATGTCCGAGGAGGAGCAGGAGGCGTTGCGCTCGAAGGCGCTCCGTCTCGGGTTGGATCTTCAGGGGGGGATGCATCTCGTCCTGGAGGTGGACAAATCGAAGCTGAGCGAGGAGGACGCCGAGGACGCCGTCGACCGGGCGTTGGAGATCATCAGCAACCGCGTCGACCAGTTCGGCGTCGCCGAGCCTTCGATTCAGAAGCAGGGGCAGGACCGGATCCTGGTGCAGCTGCCCGGCGTGCAGGACGCGGTGCAGGCGAAGAAGCTGATCGGCCAGACGGCGCTGCTCGAGTTCAAGCTGGCCCGCTCCGCGGCGGAGTTCACCGAAACGCTCCGCCGGGTCGATGATTTTCTCTACACCCGCGCCGAGACGCAGAGGGCCGCCGCCGAAGAGGCCGGCGAGACGGAGGAGGAGATCGCCGACGCCGATTCGGCGGGCGCCGACAGCGGCGCGGTGGAGGATCTCTTCGCCGACGAGATGCCCGAAGAGGATGTGGTCTCCAAGGCGCCTCTCACCTCCAAGCTCCGCTTCTTCCGGACCGGCGAGCAGGACAACGCCTGGGTGCCGGTGGAGATGGTCCTCGCCGTGGATTCCCTGCTCCAGGTTCCCGGCGTGAAGGGGCTCATCCCCTTCGGCGCCGCCTTCGCCTGGGGGATGGAAGACGTGGACTACGGCGGCCAGATGATGCGCGCCCTCTATCTGCTCAACGATCGCCCCGAGTTCACCGGCGCCATGCTGGCCAACGCGGAGGTGCAGACCGGTCTCGATCCGAACCGGCCGAACGTCCCGGGCGTGACGCTCACCATGACCGGCGAGGGGAGCCACATCTTCTCCCGCGTGAGCGGCGCCAACGTGGGACGGCGGCTGGCGATCGTGCTGGACGGCAAGGTGCAATCCGCGCCGACCATCATGGACAAGATCCGCCACGGCCGCGCCTCCATCACCGGCAACTTCGACTTCGACGACGCCAAGGTCCTGAAGATCGTCCTTCGGGCGGGCGCTTTGCCCGCGGACCTCAGTTTCATCGAGGAGAGGACCGTCGGTCCGTCGCTGGGCCGCGACTCGATCAACATGGGCGTGCGGGCCGCTCTTCTCGGCGGTCTCGTGGTGGTCTTCTTCATGATCCTGTACTACCGGGGCGCCGGCGTGATCGCCAACGTCGCGCTTCTGTTGAATCTCTTGTTCCTGATGGCGGTGATGGCCGGGCTCCGGGCGACGCTGACCCTCCCGGGCATCGCGGGCATCATCCTGACCATCGGCATGGCGGTAGACGCCAATGTGTTGATTTTCGAGAGGATTCGCGAGGAACTCCGGAACAAGAAGACCGTGCGCGCCGCCATCGAGAGCGGCTACAGCCGGGCGTTCCGGACGATCTTCGACGCGAACCTCACGACGTTGATCACGGCTTTCGTGCTTCTCCAGTTCGGCACCGCCAGTATCAAGGGATTCGCGGTGACCCTGAGCGTGGGGATCGTCTCTTCCATGTTTACCGCGCTGGTTCTTACACGGCTGATCTTCGACTTCATCGTGGATCGTTTCTCCGTGAAGAATCTGAGCATATAGCGTGGGCGGGGAGGAGTTTCACCGATGCAGTTCCTAACGAACACGAACTTCGAGTTCATCAACCACCGCCGCAAGGCGTTCGTGGTGTCCGCGATCCTGATCGCGATCGGGCTCTTTTCGATCCTGTTCCATAAGGGCCTGAACTATTCCATCGATTTCGTCGGCGGATCGATTCTGGAGGTGCGTTTCGACGAGCCGGTTCCGACGGGCGACATCCGTTCCTCCGTCGCCTCCACCGGCGTGGGCACTTTCGAGGTGCAGAAATTCGGCGATCCCCGGGAGATCCTGATCCGGGTGGAGAAGTCGAGCGAATCGGGCGAGCTGGGGAGCACGCTGCTCGCGGCCTTCCAGCGCGATTTTCCCGATCGGAAGGCGGAGTTGCGGCGCGAGGAGAGCGTGGGGCCGCGCATCGGCGCGGAACTTCGGAAGAAGGCCTTCCTGGCGATTCTCTTCGCCCTGCTCGGCATTCTGATCTACATCTCCTTCCGTTTCGAGTTCCGCTTCGCCGTGGCCGCGGTGATCGCGCTCATCCACGACGTGCTCATCACCCTCGGCGCTTTCTCGCTCTTCAACATGGAGATCTCCCTGGCGGTGATCGCCGCCTTCCTCACCATCGTGGGGTATTCGCTGAACGACACGATCGTGGTGTTCGACCGGATCCGGGAGGATCTGCGGCTCTATTCGCGGCAGCCTTACGACCGGGTGTTGAACACGGCGATCAATCGGACCCTCTCGCGGACGATCCTCACGTCCACCACGACGCTGGTCGTGGTGCTCTTTCTCCTCTTCGTGGGGGGGAGCGTGATCCGCGATTTCTCCATCGCCCTCACGGTGGGCGTCGTGATCGGTACCTACTCGTCCATCTACGTGGCGAGCCCGATCCTCGTGGAGTGGTTCGGTTGGGCTTCGGCGCGGTCGAAGTCGAAGCGAATGAAATAAAACTTCCGTCCTCCGGCGGGTACGTTTTTCTCGGAAACGGGACACCCGCCGGAGCTTTTTTTGCCTGCGCGGGGCTATCCTACCTCATTTGAAGACGTTACGGCCATGACCCTCACGGGGGTCGTGGCACGGCCCTTGCGATTCCCTACGTAAATCCCCGAAAAGAGGGGCCGCACGCTCCATGCGGCGGTCCGCGGAGGCGGCCGAAGGATGAGACGAGTCCTGGCTCTGTTGGCGTTTCTGGCGCTGGTCCCGGCGGCCGGCGCGGGCCCGTCGCCGGGCGCGGCCGATCCTCTCGCCGTGTTCGAGGACGTGGCCGAGGCGTGGCGCTCCGGAGACCCGGCCCGCATCGCCCCGCACCTGGGGCGCCGGGGCTTGCGCCTCTCTTTCGCAGGTCGCGCGCCGGAGGGGCGTTACTCCGCCAACCAGGCTCTTTTCCTGCTGGAGGACCTCCTGCGGGAGCCGGGCACGGTCCGCTTCGCCTTCCTCCGCTATCGCAATCTGGACGGCGGAGAGGGGCGCCCGAGCGGCGTGGCCGAGAGGATCCGCCTCGGCGCGGACGGCGCGCCGGAGCGGGAGATGGTCTTCATCTCGCTGGTTCGCGAGGAGGGGCGCTGGATGCTGGCGGAGATGAAGGGGACGCCGGGACCGGAGCCGGGTCCGAAGGCGCCTCGCTCCTCCTGAGGCGGCGCCGGCGGGAAAGAGGGGACCGCGGCGGCCGGGCGGTGTAGAATGGGCCGCGTCGATGACGGAGCCGGGGGGCGGGACGCCGCCCCGCTTGCATGATGGGCCGGCCCGAACGAGGGGGATCGCACCATGTCTCCCGCCATCCGCGGCGACAGAACGTCCTTTGGGATCACCGCGCTCCTGGCGGCGGCGGGCACCGTCGCCTTTCTTCTCCCGGGCGCCGATCCCTCCCGTATCCCACTCCCCTATCTCGCGGTCGCCGCGCTCCCGCCGCTCCTCCTTCTTCTCCTTCGCCGCCGATCGTTTCGAGCCGCGATTCTGCTCCTCGCCGTGCTCCTCTTCGCCGGGTCGGCGGCGGTCCGTTCCGGGCTCCTTCCGGTCCCCGGTGAGGGAGAGGAAGAGGGGAAGCGGGAGAGGAGTGTGGAGAGGGCGCGGGAGGCGCTGGCCGTCCGGATCGACTCTCTCGCCCTTTGGGCGGACAGGATCGCCTCGGACCGGGAAGTCGCCACACGGATCCGGGCGGGGGATCGCTCCCGGGAGAGGGAGACCCTCTTCGACCTCATCGCCGGCTACGGCGCGCGTTTCTCCTCCGGGCCTGAGGGGGAGGGGCTCGCCGTCGATCTCTATCGGGAGCGGGACGAACCGGCGCTCGCCTGGTGGGGAGATGTCCCGGAGCGCGGGGACACCGATGGGGATGGGCTGATCCGTCTCGCCACCGATCCCTTCCGCGTCCTTCTCGTGGTGGAGTCGCCTGTCCGCGCGGCCGGGAGGCGCACGCCGGCCGGCCTGGTCCGTCTCGTCTGCCCGATCGGGCCGAACCCCGAATTGGAGGGACGCCTCGAGAGGCCCGTCCCCTTCGCGGACCGTCTCGGTCGCGAGATCGGCGGCAGGGTCCTCTTCCGTCCGGGTGAGGGGGACGAGGGGGAGGCGATCCGTTCGCCGGCCGGGACGGTCATCGGTTCGGTTCGGGTGGTTTTTCCTCCGGCCGGTTCCCGATCCGAGTCGTTCTCCCGTCTTCTTCGGGAGGGAGGCGGCCTTCTTCTCCTCTTCTTCTGGGTGTTGTTTCTTCCGTGGAGGCGCGCCGGGGACGGGGCGGCCGCTCCGTCGGACCGAGTTTCCCTGCGCGGAATCGTGCGCCGGACCCCGGTCCTCTCGCTCCTCGCCCTCCGGGTGATCCTGCTTCTCTTCCGTTTTCCTCACCCCTTCGCGCCGAGGGGGGATCTGGTCGGTCCGGATTACTTCGCGTCACCGCTGCTCTTCGGCGCTTTCCGGTCGCCCGCGGATCTCTTCCTCACCGTCGCGGTCCTCTTTTTGGTCTGTCTGGTCCTTCGGGAAAGGGCGGTCGCGGCGGAACGACGGCAAGGGGAGGGGAAGCGCTCCTTCCGCCCGGCGTTCTTCGCGGCGACCCTGGTCCTCCTTTCCGCGGCCACGATCGGTTTCAGCCTCCTGATTCGGGAGATCCTTCTCTCCTGCAATCTGACCCTTTATGACGGACCGAATCCGGTCGGGTCCCTCCCCTCGATGGTGTTGGAGGTCTCCCTTCTCCTGCTCGGCGCGGCCTACCTTCTTCTCGTGGACGCCGGGTTCGCCCGCTCCGCCGGCGCCGGCGCGCTCGGGGCGGACCGCGCCTCCCGTCTCGCCGTGGCGCCCCGGATCTTGGTCGGGGTCCTGCTCGGCGGCGCGGTGCTCCTCTTTTCCCGCCTGATGATCCGGGGAGGGGAATGGCTGCTGCTCGCCCCGGCCGCGACCCTCTGCACCGGGCTCCTCCTTCTCTATCTTCTCCGGGGACGGGGCTGGCGGATTTGGAACGGCCTCGCCTTCGTCATCGCCGTGGCGATCGTTTCTTATCCGCCGATCCGCGTCGCCCAGGAGGAGACGACCCGCCTCGGGATCGAAGAGAGGGCGCTCCGGTTCGCCGAGCCGACGGACGAGTGGAAGCGCTTCCTCCTCGAGGAGACGCTGCATTTCTTCGAGACCGATCCTCTTCTGGCGGAGAAGCTCGCCGCGGACCCGACGCCGGACATGGAAAGGGAGGCCTTTCTCGCCTGGGTGAGGAGCGGGCTCGGCCTCTACGACTACAGCGTGGAGATCCGGATCCTCGACAGGCAGGGGGCGGTGGTGAGCCAGTTCGCCATGGACATGCCTCCCGAGTCGGCGGTCCGGTCCGCCTTCGTGTTCCGGGACGTGCGGGCCGCCGAGAAGAGGCGCATTTACGAAGGGCGGCGGCGCGTGGCGGGGGAGGCGGTGGAGATTTACACCGGCGCGGCTCCCCTCTACGCCGAGGGAAAGCTGGTCGGCGCCGTGCTGATCCGGATCCCCTACTTCTATGAAAACCTGGAGTACGCCTCCAAGCTCCCCGCCACTTCCTACGAGATCTTTCGCAACTACAGCACACTGGAGAGGACGCTGGTCGACGAGGGGGAGACGATCCAGGTGCTCCTCTACGAGAACGGGGAGATCGCGCGGACCTCCGGCGACGTCTATCCGGAGGAGACCGCGCTCGATTCGACCGTCGTCGCCGCGATGGCCGGCGGGGGGAACGTCTGGGCGCCGGTGCGGATCGGCGGGCGGGAATACCGGGCGTTCCACACCGCGCGCCGCGACCCGGAGCGGGGCGGCGTGCTCGCCTTCGCCCTTCCTGTCGCCGACTGGTCCGACCACCTTCGCGCCTTGATCCACGTGGTGCTCACCGATCTCCTCCTGGCGGTGGCGGTCCTCCTCGTGCATCTTCCTCTTCTGGCCGCCCTCTCCCTGCGCGGCGGCGCGCGGCTCCGCTTCGAACCCACCTTCCAGGACAAACTGGTGCTCGCCTTTCTTCTCGTGGCGCTCCTTCCGGCGATCCTGCTCGGCCTGGCGGGGAGAAGGATGGTGGCGGAGCAGCTGCGCGAGGCGGGAGAGAGCGAGGCGCGGACGGCGCTGCAGGCGGTCCGGCACGCCCTCGACCAGGACGTGATCCGCGAGGCGGAGGAGATGGCCCAGAGCACGCTCGTCCGGCGGCGCGTGCTCGGCATCCGTGAGGACGAGGAGATGGTCGACCTGGAGCTGTCGCTCAAACGGTTCGCCCTCTTCTCCCCCGAGGGGGAGCTGATCCTTCAGAACGGAAAGATCGGGCCGGTGAACCGCGAGGCGCTCCGGGAGGCGCGGGAGCGGAGGACGCCGGTGACCGCCTTCCAGCGCGCCGACGGCCTGGCGGTGACGGCGATGGTGGGGATCGCCATGGAGGGGCTGGAGGAGCGGCTCGAGGGGATCCTCCTCCTCTCGCGGCCCATCGACGAGGAGTGGACCGCCCGGCTCGGCGAGAGAATCGGCCGGGACGTCTCCTTCTTCGAGGGGGGCGCGATCCGGGCCTCCACGCGCTACGAGCTCTACCAGGCCGGCATCCTCGCGCCGCGCCTCCCCGCCGGCGTCTTCGTTCCTTTGGAGTTAAAGGGTGAGAAGATGCGCTTCGCCGACGAGCGGGTGGCGGCGACCCGGTACCTGGTCGGCTATCGCTCGCTCCTCGACTTCGACGGACGGCCCGTGGGGACGCTGGCGGTGCCGCTCCTCTTCCGGGAGAGAGAGGCGCGCCGCAATCTGGAACGGGCCTACGCGGCGATCACCTACCTCACCTTCTTCACAGTCGTGGTGATCGTCGGCGTGGCGGAGGGAATGGGTCGCCGGATCGCCCGTCCCATCGGCGAGATGGCGAGGGGGATGGACCGGATCCGCGAGGGGGACCTGGAGCTGACGCTGCCGGTGCGGTCGGGCGGCGAGATCGGCAGGCTGACCGCCGCCTTTAACCGGATGACCCGGGAGCTGAAGAGGAGCCAGGACACGCTGACCGAGAGGACCCGCTACATCGAGACGGTCCTCGGGAGCGTCGGCGCCGGCGTGATCGCCTTCGATCCGGAAGGGAAGGTGGCGAGCGCCAATCGCGCGGCGCTGCAGATCCTGGAAACGGAGCCGGGCGAGATCGACGGCGGGCGGCTGGACCGCGTGGCGGGCGGGCGGTTCGCGCCGCTCCAGAGGATCGTCGAGAGGGTGCGGGTGGACCGGGACCGCCCCCGGGAGGAGGAGGCGGAGATCGCGCGGGGGGAGGGGAAGATGACGGTGCGCGTGGTGGCGACGGCGCTCGCCGACGAGGAGGGGCGCGCCCTCGGCAAAGTGATCGTCTTCGAAGACCTGACGGCGCTGATCCAGTCGAAGAAGCTGCTCGCCTGGGGGGAGATGGCGCGGCAGGTGGCGCACGAGATCAAGAACCCCCTGACGCCGATGAAACTGTCGGTGCAGCATCTCCGCCAAGCCTTCCACGACGGCGACGCCCGTTTCCCGGATCTGCTGGACGAGTCGGCGGACCTGATCATCGAGGAGATCGACAGCCTGCAGAGGATCGCCACCGAGTTCTCCACTTTCGCGCGGATGCCGCGTCGCGAGATCCGGCCGGTGCCGGCGGCGGCGGTGATCGGCGAGGCGGTGCGTCTCTACGCGGAACGCCTCGGCGAGGGGCGCATCGAGTGGGAGGTGCCGGAGGATCTCCCGGTGCTTCAGGTGGATCGGGAGGAGGTGCGCCGTCTCCTCATCAATCTGCTGGAAAACGCCGTGCATGCCGCCGGCGACGGCGGGACGGTCCGGCTCACCGCCGGCGTCGCCGATGGATCCCCGTCCAACGATGAGGGGTGGGAGATCTGGGAGTCGACCGTCGAGCGGCGTTTGGAGGGGCGGATGGTCGAGATCCGCGTACGCGACGACGGGCCGGGGGTCTCCGACGCGGCCCGGGGCAAGCTCTTCGAGCCCAACTTCTCCACCAAGACCGACGGAACCGGTTTGGGGCTCGCCATCTGTCGGGCCATCGCCGGCGACTACGGCGGGTCGATCGTCATCGGCTCCACGCCGGGGCGGGGGACGGCGGCGATCGTCTCCCTTCCGGTCCCTCCGGCCCGCTAAGCGGATCCTCGTCCCTTGTGTTACTCTGTTCCGATCGGGTTTCCGGACCCGGAGGGAGGAATCACCGGTGAGTCTCACGAACCGATCGCGCCCGCGCGCGGGACGGATCGCGTTGTCCGCGGCGGCGGCGCTCCTTCTCCTTCTCGCGGCCGCGCCGTGCGCTCTCGGCGACGCCCGTGACGAGGAGGCGGGTTTCACCGTCGCCCGGATCCGCTACGGCGGCGGCGGCGACTGGTACTCCGATCCCACGTCGCTGCCGAATCTGCTGAGCGGACTCCGGGAGAGGACCGGCCTGATCGTCCAGTCCCGGGAAGCGCGCGTGGAGATCGCGGACGAGGAGCTTTTCCGCCATCCCTTCCTCTACATGACCGGCCACGGCCAAATCCGTTTCTCCCCGTTCGAAGCGGAACGCCTCCGTTACCATCTCGTCCACGGCGGTTTTCTGTGGGCGGACGACAACTACGGGATGGACGAACACTTCCGCCGCGAGATCCGCGCGGTCTTTCCCGAAGCGGAGATGGTGGAGCTTCCCTTCGACCATCCGATCTACCATTGCTTCTATGATTTCCCGGAGGGGCTCCCCAAGATCCACGAGCACGACGGCAAATTCCCCCGGGGGTACGGGATCTTTCACGACGGGAGGCTCGTTGTTTTTTATACCTATGAGACGGACATCGGCGACGGGCTCGAGGACGAGGACGTGCACAAGGATCCGCCGGAGAAGCGGGAGGCGGCGCTTCGGATGGCGATCAACATCGTGACCTACTCGGTGAGCCATTAGAGAGGGGACGATGGAAAACGATCGCGCCTATCGGATGCTGCGGACGAAGCTGACCCGCCTGCGGCGCGGCCTCGTCGCCATGGAGGCGGCGGTGCTGCTCCTCAGGCTCGCCGGCGTCGCCGCCGCCCTGCTGGCGCTGAACGTGTTGATCGGCTTCGCCCCTCTCCCGCCGCCGGCGCGCCACGCCCTCGCCACCGGCTCCCTCGGTCTCCTTCTCCTCGCCGCGTCGGTCGGTGCCGGCGCCCTCGTCCGCGGCCGCCCGCGTCTCGACCGGATCGCCGCCGAGGCGGAACACTCGGCGCCGGAGCTGCGGGGGGATCTCATTCGCGGCGCCCTCGACCTCGGCGGGCGCGGCGATCTGGCCGCCCACGGCTACTCCCTCCCGCTGGTCGGCGCGCTGATCGACCGGGCGCTCCGCGACTCCGCGGCGATTCGTCGGCGCCGGGTGGTCGGCTGGGAGCGGCTCCGGCGCGCCCTGCCGATCCTCCCCTTCGCGGCGGCCGCGACGGCCGCGCTCCTTTTCCTTTTACCGGACAGAACCGGCGTCGTCTTTCGATCCATCGGCCCCTTCGACGCGAAGAAGATCCTCGCCGAGATGGGGCTCCGCGTCGCGCCGGGGGACTGCGACGTCCGCGAGGGGGAGGAGGTCGCCGTGGAGGCGCGGTTCGACCGCTACGACGGCGGCGACGCGCGCCTCTTCGTCCGCCCCGACGGGGGAGAGAGCTGGAGCGTCTATCCGATGGGCGAGCGCGCCGCCGCGACGGGCCGCCTCTTCGAAGGGCGGATCCCGGCGGTGGAGCGGGACGCTTTTTACCGGATTCGTTTCGACGGCGGCGAGAGCCCCCTCTTCCGGATCACCCTGGTCCGCCCGCCGGTGCTCGCCGGGATCGCCTACCGCCTCCGCCGCCCCGCGTACGCCGGTCTCGCCGAGGAGCGGATCGACGAGAACCACGGAAACGTCCGGGCGCTCGTCGGCACCGAGGTGATCCTGGAGGGGCGCGTCCGCGGACCGGTCCGGGAGGCGCGCATGGAGATCGAGGGCGGAGAGGCGCTCCCGCTCCGCGTGGCCGGCGACTCCCTCGCCGGATCGTTTACGGTTGAAGAGCCCTTCGCCTACACGATCGTTCTCGTCGACGGGCGGGGGAACCGCAACGAGGACCCGATCCGTTACGAGGTCGTCCCGGTGGAAGACGAGAAGCCCTTCGTTCGCGTGGTCCGTCCCGGCGAGGACATCGAGCTGGACCGCGAGATGAAGGTGCCCCTCGATTTCGCCGCCCTCGACGACTTCGGCGTCTCCCGCGTCGACCTGGTCTGGTGGAAGAACGAGGGCGAAGAGAGCCGGGAGAGCCTTTTCGCCACCGAGCACCGGATCGCCCGGGTGGAGCGGGGACGCGAATGGGACCTTTCCGGCGAGCCGCTCCTTCCGCAGGAGACGATCCGCTACCGCCTCGAGGCGTGGGACAACGACGCGGTGAGCGGTCCCAAGCGGGGCGTGAGCCGCACATTCACCCTCCGCATGCCTTCGCTGGCGGAGATCTTCGCGGAGGTCACCGGCGGGCAGGAGGAGGAGATCGAGGACCTGGAGGAGATCTACACCGAGAGCCGTTCGTTGGAGGAGAAGCTGGACGAGCTGGCCCGCGAAATCAAGGAGAGCGAAAACGTCTCCTGGGACGAGAAACAGAAGATCGAGAACGCCCTCCGGAAGCAGAAGGAGATCGAGGAGGCGCTCCGGGAGGCGGCGGCGGAGATCGATCGGGCGACGGAGCGGCTCGAGACGGACCGGCTGATCACGCCCGAGACGGTGGAGCGGATGATGGAGCTCTCCCGCCTTCTCGAGGAGGTGGCGACCGACGAGATGCGCGAGGCGCTTCGGGAGATGCAAAAGGCGATGGAGAGCCTCGACCGGGAGGAACTCGACCGGGCGATGGAGAATCTGGAACTCTCCCAGGAGGATTTTCTGGAGCAGCTCGATCGGGCCATCGATGCGCTGAAACGCTTCAAGGATCTCCAGGACATGGACGCCCTCGCCGAGGGGCTTCGCCAGATGGCGGAGAAGCAGAGGGAGCTGCGCGAGCGGACCGAGAGCGCCGAAGGGGAGGAACTGGAGCGGCTCGCCGAGGAGCAGGAGGCGCTCAAGGAGGATTTCGAGAAGATGAGCGGCGAGATGGAGGAACTCGCCGAGAGAAGCGCCGAGCGGGGGGACCAGCTCTCCGAGGAGATGAAGGAGGCGAGCCGGGAGACGAAGGAGCGGCGAATCGGCGAGAAGATGGACCGCGCCTCCGACGAGATGCGCGATCAGGACGGGACGGAGGCGACGTCGGCGCAGAAGCAGGCCGAAAAGGACCTCTTCGATCTCTCCTTCCGTCTCCGCGAGACGGTGGACAGCATCTGTTCCTGTTCCAAACAGAAATCGAGCGCCGCATTCGGCGAGAGCGTGCAGGACCTCCTCTATCTCTCGAAGCGCCAGGAGGAGATTCTCGGCGGAGACGAATGGAGCCGGCGCTCGCCGATGGACGCGCGGCGCTCCCTGGCGGAGCGTCAGCAGGACGTGGTCTCCGGGATCGGCCGCGTGATGGAGAAGGTGCGCGACGTCGGGCGCGACGTGCCTCTCCTCTCGTCGCAGGTGCTCGATCTTCTCCGCCGCGCGCGCCGGCACGCCGAGGGCGCGATCGGCGAGATCGAGCAGGGGAACCTGAGCCTCGCGAACAACAGCGGACGGGAGGCGATGCTCCACATGAACCGCTCCGTCGTCGAGCTGCTCCGATCGATGGAGAGCCACAGCGCCTCCTGTCAGAACCCGAGCGGCCAGGGCGGGATGCCGCGCATGCAGCAGATGACGGAGAGGCAGAGGCAGTTGAACGACGCGAGCCAACAGCTCCCCACTCCCTCGGCGAACCCGACCTCCCTGTCGATGCAGGAAAGGGCGCAGCTCTCGCGCATGGCGGCGGAGCAGCAGGCGGTCCGCAAGGGGATGGAGGATCTGATGCAGGAGGTGGAGGAGGGGGGCGATCTGGCGGGGCGCCTCGACGAGATCACCGAGGAGATGCGAAAGGTGGAGCAAGAGCTGGAGAACGCGGACCTCTCGCCGGAGACGAGGGAGCGGCAGGAGAGGATCCTCTCCCGGATGCTCGACGCGCAGCGTTCCCTTCGCGAGCGCGGTTACCGGAAACTCCGGCGCTCCGAGACGGCTGGGGAGGCGGCGGCCCGCGAGACGCCCGGCCCGCGCGGCCCGGTGGGACGCGAGCTCGAAGAGATGCGGGACGATCCCTTCCGTGAGGACGGTTTCGTCTCGCCGCCCGAGTACGAGGAGCTGATCCGCGCCTACTTCCGTGCCCTCGAGGAGCGGAGGGGCGCTCCATGATCGCCCTCGCCGTCGGCGCCGCCGTCTTTCTGGTCTATCTCGTCACCCTCTGCCCGACGGTCTACCTGGGCGATTCGGGGGAACTGATCACCGCCGCGGCGACCCTCGGCGTGGCCCATCCGCCCGGCTATCCTCTTTACGTTCTCCTCGGGCGGTTGGCGTCGTTCCTCCCCTTCGGGACGGTCGCTTTTCGTCTCAATCTACTTTCGGCGATCGCCGCCGGCGCCGCCGCGTCGCTCTTCACTCTCGCGCTCCGCGACCTGCTCGCGCGGGGGCGCGCTCCGGGCGGGGAGAGCGCGCTCTCCCGTCGAGCCGAAACGGTCACGGCGGTTCTCGTCGCGCTCCTCTTCTCCTTCTCCCTCACCGCCTGGTCGGAGGGAGTGAAGGCGGAGGTGTACGCGCCGAACCTCGCCGCACTGGCGCTCCTTCTCTTCCTTTCGGGAAGGAACGTCCGCCCCTCGGCCGTCTTCTTTCTCCTCGGTCTCGCCGCCGCCAACCACCAGACGATCCTGCTTCTCGCGCCCGGACTGGTCTATCTCTACGCGCGCCGGCGCGCCTGGAGCGCCGCCTCCGCGGCTCGTTCCGCCGCGGCCCTCGCGGGCGGCCTTTCGCTCTACCTCTTCCTTCTCGCGCGGCCGGACGGGCCGGAGCTGTTCGCCTGGAGGAAGCCGAACGACATCGCCGCGTGGATCGCCCACGTGACCCGCGCCCAGTACGGCGACCTTTCGGCGCACCCGCGATCCCTCACGCTCTTCGCCGGCCAGATCCTCTTCCTGATCCGTCTTTTCCTGCGGGAGATGCTCCCCGCGGCGATCCTTCTCCCCTTCGGCGCGATCCTCGCCTGGCGCGGCGGCTCCCGGGAGGCGCGCGCGACGACGATCCACTTCGCCCTCTTCTCCCTCGGATTGCTGCTCCTGTTGAACCACGGCGTGGACGCGCGGGACGGATCGATCGCGACGGTCTTCTACCTCCCGGCGATTCTTCTCGGTTTCGCCGTCGCCGCGCCCGCCGTTCACCGGATCGCGCTACGAATCGAGGAAGCGGCTCCCCGCCTCTCGCCGGCCCTCGGCCTCCTCCTCGTTCCGGTCCTTCTCTGGAACATCCGCTCCGCCGACGCGCGCGGATTCACGCTCGGCGCGGACGCCGGCCGGGCGATGCTCGACGCCTGCGGCCCCGGCGCCGTCCTTCTCACCGAGGGGGACAACGCCACCTTCCTTCTCTTTTATGAGCAAAGGATCGAGGGGAAGCGTGAGGACGTGACGCTCCTCGACCGGGACCTGAACATCGGAGCCGGGCGTTTCGCCCCCGAGGGCGGAGCGGTCACGCGGGAGGTTCGGGATCGCGCCGTGGAGAAACTCGTCGCCTCCGGCCGCCCGGTCTACTCCGTCACGCGCTTCACCCGCGACCCGATCGCCGGAAAGCGCCTCGTCTCGGTCGGTCCTCTCTACCGTTTTCTCGAGGAAGGGGAGACGCCGGCGCCGACGCGGCTCGAGCGTTTCCACAAGGAGGGCTTCGACGCGCGGCGCGACTACACGGCGCGGCGCTTCGCCGTATCCTACCTCTCCCGCTGGTACGATCACTACCGGACCGTCGGCGACGGGGAGGGGATGGCGGGCGTGGCGGCGCGGATCGCCGAGGCGGGGCGGGGGCTTCGAGAGACGCATCTCGCCCTCGGCCAAGGGATCGCCGCGTCGGGAGACACGGCGGCGGCGGTGGCGGAGCTGGAGCGATCCCTCGCCGTCGATCCGGATTACGCGCCGGCCCGCCGGGACCTGGCGGACCTTCTCCTCGCCTGGGGAGAGCACGAGCGTGCCTGCCGGGAGTACCGCCTCCTCGCCGAGCGCGCGGAGGGACGGGCGGGGGATTGGCTCAACCTCGGGAACGCCCTCTTGGTCGACGGGCGGCGCGACGAGGCGGCGGAGGCGTATCGCGACGCGATGGACGCGGGGGACGGGGACAGCACGGCGCTCGTCGGCGCGGCCGCGGGATACAACCGATTGGGCGATCATTCCGGGCAGGCGGAGGCGCTGGAGCGGCTTCGCCGGACGCGCCCCGGAGGATTCGACCGATATGAAGAATTGGGCGACGCGCTGGAACTCTCCGGGCGGCTCGAGGAGGCGCTCACCGTTTTTCGCGAGGGGGCGGAGCGCGACCCGACGGACGCGTCGCTCGCCTATAAAAGCGGCCTCGCCCTTATCCGGCTCGGACGCCCCGGCGAGGCGGAGAAGGAGCTGGAGAGAGCCGCCCGCGCGGACAGCGCGCTCGCCGGTCCGGCGAACGCCCTCGCCTATCTCTACGTCTCCCAGGGGAGGGATCCGCGGGAGGCGCTTCTTTGGGCGGAACGGGCGGTCCGGCACGCCGGTGAAAGGGAAATCGGTTACGCGGAGGACACCCGCGGGCTCATCCTCGCCCGGCTCGGCCGGACCGACGAAGCGGAGCGCGCCTTTCGCCGCGCCGTGGAGACGACGCCGCACTACGATTGGATGGCGGTGGCGGAGGCGTGCGATCACCTCGCCGATCTTCTGGCGACGCGGGGCGACCGGGAGGGGGAGCGGCTCGCGCGGGCAAGAGCCGATTCGGTCCGGGGGGCGAATCGTTGAAAGGAAAAGGATTCATGAAGGCGAGGCGATCCGCGGACTCCGGCGGATGGGGGAAGGTATTCGCGGCGGCGGCCTTCGCGGCGCTTCTCCTGTTCGCCGCCCGGGTCTCGGCGGCGGATCCGCCCGACCGGAACGATGACGCCCGTTACCAGCGTCAGATGGAAGAGGCGGGCCGTTTGCTCCGCCGGGCGGACGCGGAGAGGGCCGCGCGGATCTACGCGGATCTTCTCGAGCAGCGGCCCGGCAACAGGGACGCCTTCATCGGATTCGTCCGGGCCAGGATCGCCGCCTATCAATTGGAGGGCTTGGAGGACGGCGTGAAGGCGCGGTCGGCCCTCTCGCCCGAAGACGCGGAGATCGCCCTTCTGTTGGGCGACGTGCGCTCCGCGGCCGGCGATCCCTCCGGCGCCGTCGCCGCGTGGCGCGCCGCGCTCCCCCTCTTCGAGAATCCCGAAGACGGATACCGGGAGCTCGCCCGCCGCATGTCGGAGAGGAGGATGTTGATCGACGCGATCGCCATCCTCCGCGAGGGCCGCGCGGCGCTCGCCGGCGGCTATCTCTTCGCCGCCGAGCTGGCGTACCTCTACGATCTCACCGGCGACGGACCCGCGGCGGCGCGCGAGTGCGTCCGCGCCGTGGCGACGGACGCGATGAAGGGGGCCGAGGGATTGCGCCGGCTCCGCGAGCTGCGGGGGAACGGCCTCGTCGCGCGCTACCCCATCGACACGATGCGGGCCCTTCTCGACTCGATCCCTTCGCGGGCCGCCCTCCGGGAAGTGCTCGCCGCGTGCTACATGGACGAGGGGGCCTGCGGGCCGGCGCTCGCCGAGTACGAGGAGTTGGAGAGAGCGCAGCCGCGCTGCGGCGCCTACCTTCTCTCCTTCGCTCGCGGCGCGGTAAAGGGAGAATGCTACGAAGAGGCGGCCCGCGCCCTGGACGCGACGGTGAACCGCTGCGACCGCCCCTCCACGCTGCTCGAAGCGCTCTTCCTTCTCGGCCGCGTGCAGAGGAGCATGGGGAGCCCGGAAAAGGCGGTCGGCACCTACGAGAGAATCGCCGGGGAAACGCGCAACGCCCGCGAGGCGCGACGGGCGCGATTCGAGCAGGCGGCGGTCTACGCCGAGGACCTGGGCGAGCCGGAGCGCGCCGTCCCGATCCTGCAGGCGCTTCTGGAGGGAGCCGAGCCGGGGGAAGGGGAGACGGAGATCCGTTTCGCTCTCGCCGGGGCGCACCGTCTCTCGGGCGGTTTCGCCGGGGCGCTGGCGGAGTACGAGGCGTTGGAGCGGCTCGGCGGGAGCGACGAGATCCGCGAGCGGGCGATCTTCGAGAAGGGGCGGACCCTCTTCCTCTCCGGCGATTTCGAAGGCGCCCTCGTCGAGTACCGCCGGGTGATCGATCTCTATCCGCTCGGCGCGTACCTGAACGACGCCATCGAGGCGTCGATTTTCATCGGCGACAATCGGGACGCCGGCGACGGACCGCTCCGCGCCTACGCCGAGTGCCTCCTGCTGATGGAGAACAGACGCTACGAAGAGGCGCGGACGCGGATCGAGGAGATGCTCGGTACGCTACTCCTATCGAACCTGCGGGACGAGCTGACCTGGCAGCTCGCGCGGATCGAGGAGGAGGAGGGCCGCTACCGGGACGCGATCCGGATCCTGGAGGAACTGATCGGCGAGTACCCCGAGGCGCGCCTCGCGCACCGCGCACGGATGCGGATCGGCGACATCCTCGCCGAAAGGCTCGGCGACCTGACCGCCGGCGTCGCCCAGTACGAGCGTTTCTTGGTGGACTATCCGAACAGCATTCTCGCCGAGGAGGTGCGTCGCAAGAGGGCGAAGGCGGAGGGACGAAATGAGATTTAAACGCAAAGCGATCGTAGCGGCCGCGATTCTCCTGGCGCTCGCCGCCCCCGCCCGCGCCGAAATCTGGCTCGTCCCGATGGATCTGGCACAGACGGACCACCTGAAGGCGTACGGCGTCGCCTACTGGGCGCTCGAACAGGGCGTGAAAATCCAGTGGCTTCTCAACTATCGGGCCGGCTCCTTTCTGATGGAGGGGGGCGCTTTCCTGGAGAACCGGGCGCGCCTGCAGGGGGTCCGGATCGAAGAGATCTCCGCGGCGGAACGAACGCGGATTCTCGATCGCATCGAAGGGGAGAACATGGCCGCCGTGCTCCTCGAGAAGGCGCCCAAGGTGGCGATCTACACGCCGCCGAACAAACAGCCCTGGGACGACGCGGTCACTCTGGCGCTCACCTACGCCGAGATCCCCTATTCCACCCTCTGGGACGACGAGGTGCTCGCGGGCGAGCTGGAGAAATACGACTGGCTCCACCTGCACCACGAGGACTTCACCGGCCAGTACGGCAAGTTCTACGCCAGCTTCCAGAACACGGACTGGTACCGCCGGCAGCAGGCGCTCTACGAAAGCCGCGCCCGCGAGGCGGGTTTCGACAAGGTCTCCGAGCACAAGAAGGCGGTGGCGCGGAAGATCCGGAACTTCATCTCCCGGGGGGGCTTTCTCTTCTCCATGTGCTCCGCCACCGACACCTACGACATCGCCCTCGCGGCGTGGAAGACCGACATCTGCGACGTCATGTACGACGGCGATCCGCCCGACCCCAACGCCCAGGCGAAGCTCGATTTCTCGGAGACCCTCGCCTTCGAAAACTTCCGTCTCGTCATGAACCCGCTCGTCTACGAATACTCCGACATCGACGTCTCCAACTACGCCCAGGCCGATCCGGAGCGGGATTACTTCACCCTCTTCGAGTTCTCCGCCAAGCACGACCCGATCGCCTCCATGCTCACCCAGTGTCATGTTTCGGTGGTGAAGGGATTTCTGGGGCAGACCACCGCTTTCCGGCGTTCCACCGTCAAGAAGGAAGTGGTCGTGCTCGGCGAGAAGGAGGGGAGCGACGAAATCAAATATCTGCACGGCAATTTCGGCCGCGGCACCTTTTCCTTCCTGGGCGGCCACGACCCGGAGGACTACCAACACGCTGTGGGCGACCCGCCCACCGACCTCTCCCTCCATCGCAATTCCCCCGGCTACCGCCTGATCCTGAACAACATCCTCTTCCCGGCGGCGAAGAAGAAGGAGCAGAAGACCTAGGCGGGATCCCGCACGAACTTCCCGCCGCGGTTCCGGCTCGCGGTCCGCGGGGTCTCTTCTCTCGGTTCAGGGTTTTCTGGGGATCGCATCCGGCTTGGCGAGGACGGTGAGGAAGTAATCCTCGCCGTATTTGGCGTGGCGGATCCCGCGGTAGTTCTTCCGGACGGCGTCCTCAATCAGCACCTTGCGGACCGGATGGAAGGCGAGCCGCCCCTCGGCGTCCTCGCGCACGATGATCAGGTCCGGATCGTCCTTCCAGAAATCGACCCGCGTGTATTCCCCCATCGCCAGTCTCCGGTTGTTCAGAGGCACGTTGGCGATGTCGATCGCATGGAGCCGAGAGACGTAGGGGATCGCCCCGGTGTCCAGAACGGCGATCACCGTCTCCGGCGGAAAGTCTTCGCGGAGCCACCGTCCGATCCGGAGATGGGCGGCGCGCAGCCCCTCGCCGATCCGGTGGGCTTGCTCGATCCGCGACGGGAGACGTTCCGGATGAAGAGCCCAGAGGAGGAGTACCGCGGCGAGCACGGCCGCCGCCGGAAGCGATCGCCGCGATCGGCGAGGCGGCGAGCAGATAGAAAAGCGGTTGCAGGTGCAGCACGAGCCTCCAGTCCCACGCCATCACCGTGAGCATGTTCCAGAGGACCGGCGCCGCCGTGAGCGCCATCGCCCAGAGAAGGACGCCCCAGCGGGGGACGCTCCGCCGCGCGATCCGCGGAATGAGGGCCGCCGCGGCGAGGAGGAGGATCGGGCCCAGATGGATCGCCCGCTCCCTCAGATAGGGAACGCCGGCGTGAGCGATTCTCTTTGCATAGTAACTGTTCGGAAAGGGAAGATCGTAGGTCGAAAAGCGCCAAATGAAATACGGGAGGTAGAGGGCGAGAAAGGGAAGAAGGGCCGTCGCGCATTCACGGACCGCGCGGCCCGCCCCTTCGCGCAGGCGGCGACCGCGATCGCCCTCGCCGCCGCCAGAGGATCGATCCCGCACCGGATCGCCGCCGCGGAGAGGGCGACCCAGAGGAAGCTGGTGTATCCCTCGACGGGGACCGCGTCGTCCGCGTTGAAACTGGGCGCGCCGCCGCGGGCGATGTTGTCGGCGTCGCGGAAGGTGATGTAGCTGTCGTCGATGACGAAACCGCGGAACAGGAAGACCAAAACCGCGTAAAGAAATAAAAAGAGAAGAAGGGGCGCGTAGCGCCGGAGACCGCGGGCGCGACCTTCGCCGGATTCCATCGCGCTCTCTTTCCGGGCCGCCGCCGCCACCGTCTTTCGTCTCCTCTCCGCCTCGGATGGTCTCCTTTTCGTCGAAACTATCCGCGCCCGGCCGGGGTTGCAAGCCGATTTCCCCGTCTCCCCCGCGCGGAGCGATCCGTCCCCGCCGCGGCTTCTTAAGTTCAAGTTGCGCGTGTTCTTGACCGATCATTGGGGAGAGAGACCGCGGCCGGAGGTGCGTTTTTTGGCCGGGTCGATGGGGGAACTCCATGTCCAAGAACGGGTTCCGCATTTTCTTGGTCGCCGTGGCCGTGCTGGTCACCGCGGCGGCGCTCGGCTCGGTCGTCTTCGGCGTCGGAATTCCCGACCAGGGGAGCGCCGCGGCGGTGGTGCTCGTCTTCGGCGGGCTGGTCAACTCCGTGTTGATCTACCTGCTGCTCCGGCCGGGCCGGCGGGCGATGTCCCGGGACGAGCATATCGCCGTCGAGTTCCGCCACGAGGTCGAGCGTTTTCTCGGCGAGATGGGCCGGCCGTTGCGCGGCATCCGCGGCGAGGACGCTCCTCCCCCTCGCGCTCCCGCCCGCAAGCCGCCCGAGCCCGTGGTCGACCGCACCCGGCTACTCCCGCCGGAGGAACTGCTCGGCCGGATCACCGAGAACCTGGAGATCCTCGGCGGGTATCGGGAGGATCTGGCCGCCCTCCTCGGTCTCTATCGTCTTCTTCAGGACGGCGACCTCTCCGAGGAGGATCGCGGGAAGGCGCGCGAGGAAATCCACCGCTTCGAAAAAGTGGTGGCCCTCCCCTTCCTTCTGGAGGACTCCGGATCGGTCCAGCACGACACGGGCCGCCTGCTGGAGGACCTCCGGCGGCAGCTGCTCTCCGGCGAAGACACGGCGGAGATCCGCGAAGACTGGTCGCCCGTGGACCTGAACGACGTGGTGGAGCAGGTGATCCGAAGCATGCCGGAGGACCGCGCCCGCAGCGCCTGGTTCGAGCGCCGCCTGGGCGACCTCCCTCCGGTTCTCTCCCGCCCCAACACACTCTTCGAGGCGCTCTACTACGTGCTCGACGCCTTCCTGGAGACCGCCGGCGCCGGCAAGGCGATTCACATCCAAACCTCTCTCCGCGATGAGCAGGTGCGGGTCGGCTTCCATATCGGCTCCCTCTCCGACGGCGGCGAGGCGCTTCGTGCCGATCGACGCCTCCGGGCCGCCGCCGGCCTCTGGGCCGAACTGGGCGCCGAGCAGAGCGTGGGGGACGGCAGGGCGCTCGTCCGCCTCCCCGCCCACGGCCCGATCTCCTACCACTCCGAACCGTCCCGCGCGCGTTCCGTCGAAAAAACCGGTTGACGCTCTTACAGTTCCGGTGCTACCGTGCATCCCGGTTCTGCGGATATTCGCTTCCCGGGAGCCCATTCCCGGGGGAACGGACCGGCTCCACCGCGCCCGCCCGAGCGTCGGTTTTTCGCCCGGCGGAGGAGGCGTCGCGGACCGGTGGGATCCCGAGTTGCCCGAGGGGGTGGCTAGGTCGTGATGGGAGGAGATGGAGTGATGCCGACGAGCTTTCCGTCCTGTAAGCAGTGCGACAAAGGCGTGCTTTTGCCGCTTTCCGACTACGGGCGGGACGGAGCGACGATCCAGTTCAAGGCGTGGGTGTGTTCCAACCCGGACTGCGGTTACAACATCCGCATCGACAACGGGGAGATCAGTCTGGGGCGCCGCCTCGGGCAATCGATCAAGTAGCCCGCCCTGCTGCGGATGGGGAAGGGAAGAGCGGCCGCGGCGCTTCTCTTCCCTTTTTCTTTTTACACGAACCATCAAGAGGTGATCGGTGGAAATTCTCTCTCCCGAGGAGATGCGCGAAACGGACCGGGTCGCCATCGAGGAGATGGGGATCCCGAGCCTGGACCTCATGGAGTGCGCCGGCTCCGCGGTGGGCCGGGCGATCCGTGAGCGGGTGGGCATGACGCAGGGGCGCGTCGTGGTCCTCTGCGGCAAGGGGAACAACGGCGGCGACGGCATGGTGGTCGCGCGGTGGCTCTCCTCCCGCGGCCAGGAAGCGGAGGTGATCCTCTTCTGTCGAGGCGAGGACCTCCGTGGGGACGCGGCGGTCAACTACGCCCTCCTTCGCGATCTTCCCGTGCCGCTCCACGAACTTCCCGACGATTCCCGGGACAGCTTCGCCGCGGAGCGCATCGCCGGAGCGGATCTTCTGGTGGACGCGCTCCTCGGCACCGGTTTCGCCGGCGCGCCGCGGGGCCGCGTCGCCGAGGCGATCCGCCTCACCCACCGGTGGCCCGGTATGATCGTCGCGCTCGACGTCCCCTCCGGCGTGAACGGCGCGAACGGCGCGGTCGAGGGGGACGTGGTGCGAGCGGACTGGACCGTCACTCTCTGCCGTCCCAAGCAGGGGCTCTACCTCTATCCGGGCCGAGAGTACGCCGGGCGGATCGTCACCGTGCCGATCGGCATCCCCGCCGACGCGCTCGCGCGTGTCGGCCCCAAGACCTTTCTCTTCGACGAGGAGAGCGCCTCCCCGCTCATCCGGCTCCGGCGGCGGGACGCCCACAAGGGGAACTTCGGCCGGATTCTGATCGCGGGCGGTTCCCCCTGTCTGACCGGCGCGCCTCTTCTGGCGGGTCGAGCGGCGCTCCGCTCCGGCGCCGGGCTGGTGACGCTCGGCGTCCCCTCGTCGCTTCAATCCCTTTATGCGGCAAGGGTGATGGAGCTGATGACCCTCCCTCTGGCGGACCGCGAGGGGACGCACACCGGCGAGGGCGCCCGGATCTTCCTGGACGATCCGGGGCGCTTCGACACCCTCGCCGTCGGCCCCGGTTTCGGCCGCGGCGGCGATCAGGAGGCCTTCGTCGACGAGGTGCTCGCCCGTTGGGAGGGGCCGGTGGTCTTCGACGCCGACGCGCTGCGCACCCTCGCCGGCAAGGAGGACCGCATGCGCGCCTCCCGGGCGAAGGTGATTCTGACGCCGCACCTCGGCGAGCTGGAAGCGATGACCGGCGCGACGCGGGAGGCCATCGTCGAGGACCGGATCGGCTTCGTCCGCCGCTGGGCGGAGAGGGTGGGGGCGATTTTAGTGCTCAAGGGGAACCCGACGCTCGTCGCCGATCCGGAGGGGTACGTGTCGCTGAACACGACCGGAAATCCGGGGATGGCGACCGCCGGCTCCGGCGACGTGCTGACCGGCATCGTCGCCGCCCTTTTGGGGACGGGGCTCGGCGCGGCGGACGCGGCGCGTCTCGGGGTCTGGCTGCACGGCCGCGCCGGCGACCTCGCCGCGGGCCGGAAGGGGGAGGCGGGGATGATCGCCGGCGACCTCGTCGAGGCGCTTCCGGCGACCCTGCATCCCCTGGAGAAAAAGGCGGGGCTCGAGCGATGAACGCCGCGGAATTCAGCGAGCGCGGGCTGATCGCGTCGTTCCGCGAACTCTTCGCGGAGACGAGCGAGAGGACCCTCCTCGGCATCGGCGACGACGCGGCGGTCCTGCGGACCGGTTCGCCGACGCTGGTGATCACCACCGACGCCTTCTCCGAGTGGGTGCACTTCCGCGTGGATCACATCGCCCCCGACCAGCTCGGGGAGAAGATGGTCACCGCGACGGTGAGCGACTGCGCCGCGATGGGGTGCGTCCCCCGCTGGTTGACGGTCGCCCTCGCCGCGCCTTCCGAGACGCCGGCGCACAGGATCCATTCGATCTACGAGGGGTTGAAGCGCGGATGCGAGCGCTACGACTGCGACCTGGTGGGAGGGGACACGGTCCGGGCGATGAGCGATCTGTGCGTGTCGCTCACCGCCGTCGGCGAGCCGTGCGGAGAGAGTGTGCTCACCCGCTCCGGCGCCGCGGAGGGGGACGACCTCTATGTGACCGGGAGGCTCGGAGGCCCGGCGGCGGCGATTCTTCTCCTCCGGGAGGCGCCGGAGAGATCCACCGAGGAGGCGTTCCGCGAGGCGATGTTCCGTTTCCTTCATCCCGAGGCGCGGATCGCGGAGGGGCGCCTTCTCGCGACACGGCTCGGCGCGTCGTCGGCGATCGACATCAGCGACGGCCTCTCGGCGGATGTCGCCCACCTCGCCGAGGAGAGCCGCGTCGGCTTCCGGGTCGAGCGGGAGGAGCTGCCCGTGCTCCCCTCCGCGCTCGCCGTCGCCGAGGCGCTCCAGGTTCCCGGCGAGCTTTTCGCCCTCCACGGAGGCGAGGAGTTCGAACTACTCTTCACGCTCGATCCGGGGCGCGAGGAGGAAGTCTACGCCGCCTTCGACGAGGCCGGCCTTCCCGTCCCCACCCGCATCGGCGCCGCCGCGGCGGCCGAGGATGGGATCCTCCTCGTCGACCGCCGCGGCGACGGCGAACCTTTGATCGACTCCGGCTTCGATCACTTCGCGGGGGAGGGCTGATCCCGCCCTCTTCCGTTCACGCACGCGTACCGCCGCAATAATCCCAATCGCGATCGGGATCACTATCTATTATGAATCCCCCCTCCCATATACGGGAGAGGGGATCCTTCTCGGCTTCTCGCTTCGTTTTCTCTCCACTTCTAGGCGCGTGTATCTTCCTTTTCTTTCCCCTTCATCGTCTTCGCCAAACCGCCCAATCCGCCGCCCACCACGAGCAAAGAAGCCGCCGCCCCGCCGGCGAGGATATGCTGGATCTCCTGATACGCGCCGGTACCGCTGAGTCTGTGCGACGTCATCACCATTGCCAGGCCCCAGACGCAGGCGTTCACGATGATGACCGTCGGAATCACCACGGACGGCTTGTTCATGTCCTTTGCTCCTTTCCTGATCGCCTCTATGAATATCGAAGTGGGCCGCCCGAGTGGAATGGTGAAAGAATGTAGGGCGAAAAACCGATCTTTTGAAACGCCTTTTCGGGGCGCGCCATCCTACTCCTCTCCGTCTTACCAGACTCCCGGTATCAGCCGATAGCTCACGCGCCGGGCATAGTCTTCATAACCGACCAGCTCTTCTCGCAGCATCTCGTCTTCCTTCGCCGTTCTCACGACAAATAAAACATCGATCGCCAGGCCCGGTATCAACGTGTACCAGGAACCCAGCGCCGGACCCAGACAAAGAAAAAATATCAAAATCCCCAAATACATCGGATGGCGTATATACCGGTACGGTCCCGAGGTGACCACTACTTGTCCCCGTTCTTCTTGGATGCGGGCCAGGCGGGACAAGTAGGTGTTCGTCGTCACCGTCCAGAAGATCAGCGCTACGCAAACGAGTAGTCCCGCCCAAGCCGACACCTGCACGCCGAAAGGGACCTTCGACCATCGGAAACGGCCCGCATCGAATCCCGCGAGAATAAATACAGGCGGTAAAAGTGCGGTGTATACGGCCAGAATAATCTTGTCCCAGCGTTTCACATTCCGGGCTATCCGGCTTCTTTCTCGCAGCTGTTCCGGATCCTTATAGGTCCCCCAAAGTGCGTAGAGAAGGAAAACCACCCCGAGGGAAAGGAGAAATACCCAGGCTTGCGGCCAATCCCATCTGCCGGCCGGGAGGAACAAAAGTGCGGCCAGGATCCCCAGCAGAAGAAGCAATCGGCTCACGAGTCGAGTCATTGTCACTCCGGTTTTCCCCGACACGACAATCCCGTTCCGGCAAAACAGCCGGGGAGGCAGCTCCCTTCGGTGCGTTGCCGAAAGGAAAAGCCCGCCATTATACAGAACACTTCGAAACGAACGGAATGGAACTCCGTCTCTATGGGCCCTATCGGACCCCTTCGCATCGCGGGACAACGCTCCCGTACCTCACCAACGCCTTCTGAAAGCGCTCCCTCAAGCGATCTTCGACGATCCTCTCTCCGGCGAGCCGTGCGAGCACTCCCGAGACCAGCCGCTCCTGATCCTCCGGGCTCCACGGCGCGAGATACTCCCCTATGTCCCCATCCCGAGGATCGCTCAGGTCCAACGCGAGGATCGGGCCGTCGCATTCCGGATCGAGCGCCGCGAGGCGGACGATCCTCTCGGCCGGAACGCTCGCGGTCCTGAAACGCACCGTTCTCTCTCCGGCGTCGTAGACGATGCTCCACTGGGTGTCTTCCTGAGCCGTCGAGGCCAGGATGGCGAACGCATGGGGGACCGGATCGGTCGATGACCGCCCGCGCTCGAACTCCCGCAGCATCGTCGCGGCCCGCACGAAGCGTTCCGGTGACTCGTGCCCGTCACTCACGGAGAGTGTCCCGCCGAATCCCGTAAAGTTGGAAAGATAACGTACGGAGTTTTTGTACGTGTCGTTGGTCAGCACGGGGATCGGCAGGCCGGAACCGTGGTGAACGATTCGTTTCCCGTTCAGGAACTCGATGACCGCCGCGTCGCCGGAAGCGTCCGCGACGAAGTAATGCAGTCCGAACAAGAGGGGGCGCGGAGAGACGTCCGGTCCGCGCTCGATGACCTCCGCCACCGAGGCGTGCGCGTCCAGCTGGTACTGAATCCACTGCAGTTCATTGACGACCGGCCGTTCGTCCGGCGGCGGGAAGCGACTCGGCCAGTACGCCAGTTCCTCGACCACGAGCCCCGCCTCGTTCATCCCTCCCAGAGGGAACTCGCGTCCCAGTTGATTGAAGGAGACGCTCGCGTAGGTGGAGACCCACTCGAGCGCCCTCTCCGTCGAATCCACAAACGCCTTTTTATGCAGACCTCGGGGATTCAGACATAAGACGCCCTCCTCGATCGACCAGTCCAGATTCTTGCCGACGATCGCCCGCCCATCCCCGCAGAGACAAAAGGAGGTGCATCCCCCCGCCGCCGACATCTCCGCTCCGGCGCCCGTAAGCCCGATGGCACAGGAAAAGATCCAGATGAGTCGAACGATCCTCTTGTATCCGTTTGTGGCCGTCACGGTGCTCTTGTCCATTCTGTTCACAATGCCCCACCATCGCCGTGTGCATCCCGAAGCCGTTTATTGTACCACCTGACGGGGAGAGAACGACTCCGGCGAATAAACGGGTACAGTCACGATTTTTTTAATTCTGGGGACACAATACGGGTAATTCTGGGGACACAATACGGAATTACCCCGTTTCTTTGGGGGTTTGTATCTGGAGTGGCTTTGTGGGGTTCACCAGGGGCGGCGGAACAATCCGGAGACATGCATGTCCGTGATACTGGAGTTCAAAATATTCCGTATTGTGTCCCCAGAATTCGCAGAATTCCGTATTGTGTCCCCAGAATTCAAGAATTCAAGAATTCCAGAATTCCACAGAATTCCCAGAATTCCAGCCCGACTCTTGAATGGGACGGCATGAGGGCACGAACGAGCTTCTAGGACGCGAGTCGATCCCGGCTCGCACCGCCGATCGCGCCCGGTCTCTGACCGGACGAGCGCTCGGTGAAGATCCTCGATAAGTGTTTGGTGCGGAGCCCGATCTCCGCACCCACTTGGAAGCGAAGTCAGGACGTCGAGAGTGAACGGACTCCATCGTCGCCTCTCTTAAAAGACGGTGACCCAAGAGGATTTTTTGCCTTGCGCCCCGGGGGCCTTATAAGAGTTAGGTGGCCCCTCCACTCCTTCAGGCCCCCTGTCGCGCAAGGACCACGGCGTCGCGGCACCCATGCCAGAACGTCGTCTTGTGAGTCACCGACACCTGACTGCCCAGTTCAGACACGACCCCCATGATTCCGCCACGCGCCAAGTAGTCCATGAAGCACCTGTGATGCTCTGCCCCGCTCAGCGACTCAACGAGGTGCAGGACGGCAGCATGCGCGTTCCGCGGAAACGGAACGTGGGAATCGACCACCACAACATGCTCTGCCAGCCGCAACGCTTCCGCAAGCGCTAGAACGCGCTGTGGGGCGGGAAGCTCGTGCAGGAGAAAGAGCATTGTCGCATAGTCGAACTTCCCCAGTCCGGAATCATCAAGGCATGTGGCATCACCGTAGGTGAACCGGATGTCATCGAACCCCTTGTGAGCCTCCGCGAAACGGAGCATCTTGCGAGATAGCTCCACGCCGACAACCCTGCACGGCTTTGCCGCACGGAGATCGCGGCACAAGACACCGGTCCCGCTAGCGATGTCAAGTACACGCGCTCCCTCCGGCACAAGATCGACGACAACACGCCGTGCCTCCCCCAGCGGTCCATCATAGAAGGCGTGGTAGAACCACCCGTGACTCCACGTAGTCCGGTCCGCAGTACGAGGTGAGTCCTGACGCGGCATTGCCGGACACCTCCGTCCAGGGGTCACCTAACGCTTCACAGTACCGGCAGCAAAAAGCAGAGTGAGAAAAGAGCGGCGCTTTTTGCTGTCCGAGTGTATGTGATTGCTATGTGCTTTACCAATAAGCGGGATCATTGAATTCCTTAACGCACACGGGACGCTCATTAATGGTTGGAATTGACTCTCCCGTTAAAGATTGGCCGAGCCAGCCAAAGGGCATTGAAAGCTTTAGCGGAGCCTGAATCACATTTTCTGAAAGTGACCGAAACCCCACCTTTGAATAAAAGGATGGATCTCCATATGTGATGGCTACGGTCACAGAACGATTTTTCATTTCATTCAGACCATACTGAATTAGCGCCTGCCCCACGCCTTTTCCCTGATGAGAAGTGGCCCCTATTCCTTGGACAGTCAGGCGGCTGAGCTAAGGTGGACTCGGGTGTCTTGATCATGCCGCCGCTTCCTGATGAT
>JAFGGD010000015.1 GCA_016930695.1 Candidatus Eisenbacteria bacterium | reverse complement strand
GGGGGCCCCCACCTCTCGAGGTGCGTGAGAAATGGCCGCGCGAGGTCGCACCCTTGTGGAAACTCCGTGGCGATCACGAACCCACCCGGGGGGCGGCACGCCCCGGACTCCGAGAGGGATTACCCGTCCGTCCCCCTCCCCCCACCATGCCCCGAAGGTAGAGCCATGGGCGGAAGATGAGGAAGACGGCGACGGAAGAAGAGCCTCTCGGCCTTCAGGCGTACGCCGCAGCAGGATCTCTCTCGAATTCGCGGGGGTAACTGGGGCGGGAGGATTCGAACCTCCAAATGCGGGCTCCAAAGGCCCGTGTCTTACCATTTGACGACGCCCCATCCGAATCGCGGAGCGGGAGGGCCGGCGGGCGCGGCCGCACGACGACCTTCACACCGCCCGGCGCCGGAGGGGGTGAAGAGCGAATCAAGACGAAGCGATGGACCCGGAGAGAGACCCCGCTTTCGTCAACTGGTCGCGGTACATCCCCAGAACTCGGTCCTCAACCAACGCACGCATCTCGTTGTTGATCGGGTGAGCGATATCCTGGTAGGTACCGTCAGAGCGCCTCCGGCTCGGCATCGCGACGAAGAGTCCGTTGTTTCCCTCGATCACTTTCAAACCGTGGACGACGAAGCAATCATCGAACGTAACACTCGCGAACGCCTTCAGTCGATCGTCCGGCCGGATCGTGACCCTGACTTCCGTGATCTCCATAGTGCCCACCGCCTTGGTTCCGATGCCCTACGACGCTTAACGCATAAAGCGATATCCGGTTGTCGTGGGATGGGCGATGGAGGCATGACGGCTGTCGGGGAATCGGGAGAGGATTCCTATTTCGTCTCTCTCTCCCCGGGGAAGGAGTCCGAATAGTGTCGGTCCGCTTCCACTCAGTAACACCCGCGAGCAACCGAGCCGCTCCATCCGGTCGGCCCACTCCCTAAGGGACGGACGGGCCGAAAACGCCACCTCCTCCAACCGATTCCAAAGCCTATGGAGCATGCATTCAGGGTCGGACCCTAACCCGTGCACACATTTCACCTTAGACCACACTTTCGGCCTTGTCAATGCGTATCTATTTAACTCGTTATAAATAAAACGAGTGCTTACCTGAAAGGGTGGTGTGACGATCAGGAAACGGTGTCGTTGAGAGAGAGAAGGCAGGGGTTCGACGATCTCCCCCCGGCCGGTGCAGAGCGCGGCGCCCCCCCAGAGGAAAAAGGGAACGTCCGAGCCGATCGTCGCCCCGAGGGCGGCGAGACGTTCCCGCGGCCAATCGAGCCTCCAGAGACGGTGTAAGCCCGCGAGGACCGCCGCCGCGTCGCCGCTCCCTCCGCCTAGGCCGGCCGCGGCGGGGATCCCCTTCCGAATTCGTATCGAACAACCCGCGCGCACGCCCGCCTCTCGCCGGAGGAGGGTCGCCGCCCGATGGGCAAGGTTCTCCTCCCCGCTCGGGACGCCGGCCCCCTCGGCTACGACTTCGATCCCCTCCTCCTTCTCCTCCATGTCGATCCGATCCCGGATCGAGACACTCTGCATCACCGTCTCGATTTCGTGATAGCCGTCCGTCCGCTCGCCGAGCACCTCGAGAAAGAGGTTCACCTTGGCGTAGGATTCGAGGCAAATCTTCATGACTTAAACATAAAGAATGGCGAGAACCGCCGCCGTCCAGAGAAGAATGTTCAACAGGAGCGGGTGGTCGGAGAAGAGCAGGTCCGCCGGATTTCCCCCCATCCCCCTTTCCAGAACCAGGTACATGTACCGGAAGAGCCCATAGACGACGAAGGGGACCGTGTAGATCAGTCTCTCGGTGCCGAACTTTTCCACCGTGTCGGGCCAGATCGTATAGAGCGAAAAGGAGAGGACCGTGGCGGCGGCGGTGAGGGTGATCATCTGGTTGGTGAGGACGGGGGAGTAGTGGTCCAAGCTGGAACGGTGCTCTCCGGCGTTCTCGCTCAAAAGGATCAGCTCGCTCCGGCGCTTGCAGACCGCCACGAAAAGCGAGGCGAAAAAGGTGCACACCAGGAGCCACGGCGACAGGAGCACCGACGGGTCCACGGCATGGAGCACCTGCACGCCGGCGATGGCCCGGATCAGGAAACCGATGGAGATCGCCATCACGTCAAGAATCACGATGTGTTTGAGCCGGAACGAATAGGCGAAGTTCAGGGCGAAATAAGCCGTCAGGCTCACGCCGAAAGAGGGCCAGAGGGTATAGCCCAGCGCGAGCGAGGGGATCGCGAGAAGGATCACCCCCACCCAGGCGGCCCTCGCGGGCAGGCGCCCCGAGGCGATCGGGCGGCGGCGTTTGACCGGGTGGGCCAGGTCCTTCTCCCGGTCCATCAGGTCGTTCAGCAGATAAATGCTCGACGCCGTGGCGGAGAAGAGGAGAAAACCGAGCAGCGACCGGAGCAGGTAGGACGGCTCCAGAACATGATGCGAGAAGATGACACCCGCGAAAAGGAGCAGGTTTTTGGACCACTCCTTCGGGCGGCAAGAACGGAGAAACGGGCCGATCAATGGCGCCCCCCTTCCTCCAGGATCGATCGGATCCGGGCGAGAATCATGTCGAGCGCCACCTGGTTCCGCCCGCCCCGAGGGACGATCAGGTCGGCGTACCGTTTCGACGGCTCCACGAACTGTCGGTGCATCGGTTTCACGGTGGTCAGGTACTGCTCGATCGCGGCGGGGATGGTCCGCCCCCTCTCCCGGATGTCCCGGCGAAGGCGGCGGATCAAACGCTCGTCCTCGTCGCAGTCCACGAAGATCCGGATGTCCATCCTCTCGCGAAGCTCGGGGTTCTCGAGAACCAGGATCCCTTCGAGCAGAATGATCGGCGCCGCGTGCACGGGCACCGTCTCGTCGGTCCGGGTGTGGGTGACGAAACTGTACACCGGCCGCTCGACCGGCCGGCCGGCCAACAACTCGTCCAGATGTCCCATGAGCATGCGGTTGTCGAAGGCGGAGGGGTGGTCGTAGTTGAGGGCGGCCCGATCCTCCGTGGAGAGATCGCTCCGGTCGATGTAGTAGGCGTCGTGATGAAGAGCGGCGACCGACTCTCCTTCCAGAATTTTCGCGATCCGCGCGGCGAGGGTCGTCTTGCCCGACCCGGTCCCCCCCGCGATGCCGATGACCACCGGACGGGACATGGCCCCCCCTTACGATTGGGAGATGAGGATCACTCCACCGACGATCACCAGCGTTCCCAATACGCGGAGCATCGTCACCGGCTCCTGAAAAAAGTAATAGGATCCGATCATGACGAACACGTACCCCATGCTCACCATCGGATAGGCGTAGCTGAGATTCACGCGGGAGAGAACGATCATCCAAACGAGCGCCGAGATCCCGTAAAGGGCGAGCCCGGCCAGAACGTAGGGATTGACGAAGGCGGCGGACATTTTCTGAAGGACTTGGGCGGCGTTGATCTCTCCGACCGCCTTCATGCCGCGCTTCATCGAGAGCTGTCCCAGCGAGCCCGTTCCGACGCAGAAAATAATCATCAAGAGATTCTTCACCGCTCCGCTCCTACCTCCTCCGGCGGGCGACTCGCCGCCCGCGGTCCGCCGGCTTACACGATGGAACACCGAATGATACCCGAAGGGGGATCGGGGGGCAACCGCGTCGAAGAGACGGGGCGGCGCTCACCGCTCCGCCCGGATCGCCTGCTCGACCACGTGTCTGGCTGTGAGGAGGAGGATCTTGACGTCGAAGTAGACCGACCAGTTCTCCACGTAGAAGACGTCGAACCGCGTCCTCTCCTCGATGGACGTGTCCCCCCGGAGCCCGTTCACCTGCGCCCAGCCGGTCATCCCCGACTTGACCCTGTGCCGGTCGAAATAACGGGGGATGTCCCTCTCGAAACGGCGGACGAAGAAGGGGCGCTCGGGGCGGGGACCGACCAGGGACATCTGCCCGATCAGCACGTTTCCGAGCTGGGGGAGCTCGTCCAGGCTGGTCCGCCTGAGAAAGGCGCCGACGCGTGTTCGTCGCTCGTCGCCGCGGCCCGACCAAACCGGTCCGGTCTCCTTCTCCGCCCCCTGCACCATGGAGCGGTACTTGACGATGTCGAAGACGCGACCGTCCCGGCCGATCCGCCTCTGCCGGTAGAAAACCGGGCCGGGGGAATCGAGGCGGACCACGATCGCCAACAATAAAAAGAGCGGCGCGAGCAAGACGAGGAGCAGCGCCGATCCGGCGATGTCGAAGGTCCTCTTGAGAAAACGGTTCCACGCCTCGAGCGGGAAGTCCTTGACCACCAACATGGGGATGCCGTCCATGTCGCTTACGCGCATCCTCTCGCCGAGCTTTCCGAAGATGTCGGGAACGATCTCGAACTCCAGAGGGAGATTCTCGCAGGCGCGCAGCACGTCCACGGTTCGCTCCCGGTGCGATTCAGGAAGCACGATGAAAACCCGGGAGACCCCCTCGCGCTTGCAGACGTCGGCCACGGCGTCGATCGGCCCGAGCGGGGGAATCCCTTCCGGGAGGGGAAGGCCCGGGTCGGCCAGTCCCCCGACGATCCGATAACCCAGGTCGGGGCGGAGCTCGATGCGACGGCGCACTCCCTCGAGGAGAGGCCCGCCTCCGACCAGGAGCACGCGCTGTACTCCCAGGTCGCGGCGGCGGCAACACGCCCGCAGGGCGCGGATCGCGGCGCGACCGCCCAGCACGGCGAGATAGGCGGCGGGGACGGCGAGGGCCAGGTAGAGCCGCGAATACGAGACGCCTCGGTAGAGAAAGGCGGAAGACATCGCCACCAGCGCACCGAGGAGAGCGCCCTTCAAGAGGAGCATCCCCTCTTCCGACGCGGTCAGCCCCCGGCGGATCCGATAGAGACCCAAGAAAGCGAAGATCGCCACCCAGCCGAAGGCCGTGAAGAGGAAACCGGAGAGATAGGCGTCGAAGGATGGGACTCCTTTCGGCGCGCCGAAAAGCCCGGAGTGGAAGCGGAGCCAGAAGGCGAATGCGAGCCCGATCACCGTCGCGGCGCAGTCGGAAAGGACGGCGAGAAAGGCGAAGGTGATCGGCGCCTTGTTGTGCACGGTCTCCTCCCGGGCGCCGGCGGTGGGGAAGCCCGCCGGCGGAACGCCCACAGTCTAATGCAAGTCCCCCCCGCACGGAACGGGAAGATCGCCCCGCCGCTTCGGGAGGGAAAGGCTCCCTCGCCGAGATTCTGGATCCGGGGAGAGAAACATGGCATACTATGCCCGATGCGCAAGGAGCGAAAATGATCGATTCAAAGCAAGCCGGCTGCATTCAGTGCCTCACCCGCCGTTCCGGGCTCCTTCAGGTTTTGGACGGAGAGATGCTCGAGCGCGCGGACCGGGAGAAGCGCCTTCAGGTCTACAAGCGCCGGCAGGTGATCTTCCATCAGGGCTCCGCTCCGAGCCACGTCTTCTGCATCCATTCCGGACAAGTCAAGCTGTACAAAATGGGGAGCAAGTCGGAGGAACAGGTGATCCGCGTGCTCGGGCCGGGGGACGCCTTCGGTTATCGTCCCCTCCTCGCCGGCGAGACCTACGCCTCCACGGCGGTCGCTCTGGAGAGGACCGAGGTCTGCGCCATACCGGAAAGGACCTTCTTCGATCTCCTCGAACTCTCCCCCCGGCTCGCCCGGGTCGTGATGGAGAGGCTCGCCCGGGAAGTGCGCATCTTCGAGGACCAGGTGATCGGGCTTTCCCAGCGCTCGGTGCTGCAAAGGACCGCTCACCTTATCTTGATGATGCTCAAGGGCTGCGGCGAGAAGACCGACCACGGCGTCCGCCTCTCCGCTCCGATGAAGCGGATGGAAATGGCGCAGATGATCGGGACCACCCCGGAAACCTTCTCCCGGACCCTCCACAGCCTGGCGAACGAGGAGATTCTCTCCCTCTCCCGTTCGGAGATCCTCGTTCGAGACATCGAGGGGCTCAAACGCCTCGCCGAATAACTTGACCCAAATTAAGTCAAATATTGATCGCGATCATTGCGAATTCCGACCACATGTGAGAAGATTACGTCGTTATATTCCAGGGAGTTCCGTGCCCGCAGCCGAACGGGCCCGGTATCCCCTCGTGCGGTTGCTCTATAGCGGCGTTACTTGAAAAGTGGAGAGAAGGGAGGAAGAAACAGAAAAATGGCTAATGTGATTCGTCTCTTGGGAGCCTTCGCGCTCATCCTCGGTCTCGCGGCCTGCGCGTCCGCGGTGGTCGTGGACGGCGTGAACGACTTCCCGCCCGAGGCTCTGATCGACACCGACGGCGGCGACACCGAGTTCGCCCCCATCGACCTGGGCGACATCTACGTCACCAACGACGCCACCAACCTGTACATCGGCTACGAGCACGACCATGACGGTTGGGGCGGCGTGCAGGTCGGCATCGCTCTGGTGACCATCGCCAGTCAGGGCGGCACCTCCGATCCCTGGGATCGGCGGATCGACTTCGCCGGCATGTGCCTGCCCGACTTCATCGCCTACAAGAACATCGACTCGGACTACGACGACCTGGTCACCTGGGACGAAGGCGGCCACTCTTGGATCTATGGATCCTACGATCTGAACTGGGTCGTGAGCGGCACCTTCGACGAGTTGGAGATCCCGCTTTCCCAGATCCAGGTCGCTTGCCCGGGCTTCCACCAGGTCTTCATCGAGATCTGGGTCACACAGGACGCCAACAACAAGGGCCCGTTGGACCTCAGCTACAACGACGCCCTCCAGCTGAGCACCACCGGCGGCACCACCTGGGAGCTGAACCCGGACGGTTCCGAAGACGTGGTGATCTCTTGCTACTGGTGCTACGACGTGGACTGCACGACCGCGGCGGACGAGACTTCATGGGGCCAGGTGAAGAACCTCTGGCGGTAGTCTTTCCCGCGTTCCGTGAATCGCGAACGGCCGCCCCCGGGCGGCCGTTCTCTTTTCCCCCACGCCCCCCACCCTCCGGCGCGCTTGTTTCGACCCTTCGGATCACCTATGCTCGGGCGCATCCCCAACATCGGGAGGTCGATCATGAAACGGAACCGATTGCGCCCGGCGCGCCGGGCGGCCCTCGCCCTCGCCCTCCTCTTCCTTCCCGTCGCCGCTTTCGCGGCGATCGGCGACACGCTTCAGTCCTTCCCCGCGCCGAGTCCCTGCCCCACCGGCCTCGCCCTGCACCGGGGCTCGCTCTGGTCGGCGGACTGGGAAACGGGGAAACTGTACGAGACGGACCGGTCGAGCGGCGCGCTCCGCGGCGAGATCGAAGCCCCCTGCCATCGCCCGGAGGGGCTTGCGTCGGACGGCGAGCTGCTCTACGTCGCGGACTACGAGAGCGCCCTGATCTTCGGCCTCGACACGGAGACGGGCTTGACGGTCCGCTCCTTCCCTTCCCCCGAAAGCGCTCCCCGGGGGCTCGCCTTCGGCGGCGGGTCGCTCTGGATTCTCGACGACGGCACGGACCGGATTTATGAAGCCTCTCCCGAGGACGGCACGATCCTGAATTATTACGCGGCGCCGCACAAGTATTGCCGCGGCCTCGCCCATGACGGCGAGCGCCTATGGGTAACCGACCGCATCTTGGACGAACTCTACGCGGTCCGTCCGTCCGACGGCGCGGTCCTCTTCCTCGTCAAAACGCCCGGTCCCTTTCCCGTCGGCCTCGCCTTCGGCGAAGGGGCGCTCTGGCTCTCCGATTTCGGAACGCGACGCATCCACCGGCTGCGGACCCGCGCCGATCTCCCCTACCGCGTGACGGACGAAATAACGAGGGACATCCGTTTCCGACACGTGGTCCGTAACGAGGGGGAGGGAACGATCACCGAAACGTCGATCCGCCTCGCCGTTCCGGCCGACTCTCTGGAGAACCAGTCCCTCGTGGACGACATCCTCTGGGAGCCCGAGCCGGATCGGTTCACCGCCGACCGGTGGGGGCAGCCGATCGCGCTCTTCGGATTCCGGGACGTGCCGCCGGGCGGAGAGGTTTCGGCCGGATACCGCGCCCGGGTCCGTCTCGGCGAGGTGCACTATGCCTTCTATCCCGAGGACGTGGGGGGGCTGGACCGCGTCCCGAGGGAAATCGCCGAGCCGAACCTGGCGCCCACGTCCCGCCTGCAGATGGACCGGGAGTTGGTGCGGGCGACGGCGCGTGAGATCGTCGGAGACGAGACCAACCCCTACTGGATCGCCCGCAAAATCTTCGACTGGGTGCGCGATAAACTGGAATACGAACGCGTCGGTGGATGGGACGTGCCGACCACGCTGATCCAACGGGGGACGGGGTCCTGTTCGGAATACGCCTTCCTCTATATCGCCCTCTGCCGCGCCGCGGGATTGCCGGCGCGGTATGAGGCGAGCGTGGTCGTCCGGGGCGACGACGCGTCCATCGACGACGTCTACCATCGCTGGTGCGAGGTCTATCTCCCCGGCGTCGGCTGGTTCCCCGTCGACCCGAGCGGCGGCGACAACGAGTGGCCCGCCGACCAGGCGCGCTATTTCGGCGGGCTCTCGAACCGCTTCCTGATCACCACCCACGGCGGGGGAGACTCGGAGTATCTCGGCTGGGACTACAACGCTCACGCGGTCTGGACCTATCGGGGACGCGGCGCGGTGCGAAGCGAAGGATATGGCGTGTGGAGTCCCGTGGAGGAGAGAGAGAGCGGCGGGGACGCGGCGGAAACGACGCGATCCACCGGCGATTGACGAGAGGAGGAACTGCCCATGAGCGAGCAACGGGACGACCGGATCGAGGTGCGGATTCCGCGCGGTAAAATCACTATCCGCTCCGCGCACTGTCCCTCCGGCTGCGATCTGATGGCGCCGGACGCGCCGGTCCACGGCCATCCGTCCATCGCCGTCCGTATTCTACACGGTGGGCGGGAAGGAACGCTCCATCTCGATCCCACCTACGGCAGCTACGACAACATTTGCGATCTCGAGATCCCGGATGGGGCGGAAGTGGAGTTCGCCTGCCCCCATTGCGGCGTCTCCCTGGTGGACCGCGATGAGCACTGCCCGTCCTGCTCGGCCCACATGTTCGTTCTCCACCTCCCCCGGGAAGCGATCGTGGAGGGTTGCCTGCGGAAAGGCTGCGCCGCCCACACGCTCCGCCTGGTCGATCTGGACGAGCAGATTCTGCGGATGTACGGAGACGAGACGGGACCGGCTTTCGACCTCTAGGTTAGGTCGCGATTGGGGGGAGGTTTCTACTGCGAGGTCCGGGCACGGGCTACGAAACCGCTTTTCCTTCGCCCCTTTCCTCATCGTAGCTATGGCTACGATTCCGGGAAGGGGTTCGTCCAAAGCGGTCTCTCGCCACGTGCCCGGACCTCTCGTATACGAAACCTCCCCCCAACCGCGACCTCGAAATGCTAGAGACAGGAACGACCGGACGCCTCGCCCTTCTGAATCTCGTTACGAAACCGGCGCCGACCGCGACCTCGAAATACTAGAGACAGGAAGGATCGGACGCCTCGCTCTTCTGAATCTCGTATAGGAAACCTCCCCCCAACCGCGACCTCGAAATGCTAGAGACAGGAACGACCGGACGC
>JAFGGD010000014.1 GCA_016930695.1 Candidatus Eisenbacteria bacterium | reverse complement strand
GGGGGGGGGGCGGGTGGCGGGGGGGGGGGGGGGGGGGGGGTTGCCACGGCCAAGACCGAATCCTATAATCAGCCGGTCGCGAATATATACCCCTTCCGGAGCGTCTACCGATGCGGACTCACAAACCGATACCGGTCCTGCTCATCCTCTCCCTTCTGCTCCCCCACGTCGCCGGCGCACAGGTGGTCGTCACGAGACAGGGGGATGAAAATCCGGCGGTCTCCGTCACCAAATCGATTTTCTGGGGCGGGCTCGGTGGGCTGCTCCTCGGCGGGGCGGTCGCTTTGGCTACCGAGGACGATGACGGAGAAATCCTGAAGTGGTCTTTTGTGGGCGGCACCTTCGCCGGCTTGGCGCTCGGTCTTTGGCATGTCACGCACAGACCGGAACCGCGTGGCGCGTTTCTTCAGATCGGTCCCGAGGGCGCGCTCGTGTCTCTGCCCCGCCCGGATTGGACCTCGCGGACCGACCCGCTGACGGGAACATCGGAGGAGCGGGTCGCCTACTTGCCGATCCTCTCCCTTCATCGCTAGTGCGGAGCGGGTGCGGAGAAAATAAGCTTCAACGCGGTCCTGGGCGTTTTCATACACGGTTCCCGCTTCCCGGGGAGAGATTGGGGTTTCACCCGCCCGAACGGGGGGAGAGCTCTCCCTCCTGGACCGTTTTGCGAATCATCCTCACGCGCTTGATCCGCTGATCCTCCACCAGCTCCACAATCATCTCGGCGCCCAAGATTGCCACCCGCGTTCCCTCTTCGGGGAGATCGCCCACCGTATCCAGCAAAACGCCGGCGACCGTGTCGGCGCCGGTATCGGGCATGATCACGCCGGTCTGCTCGCGGCACTCTTCCGTGCCGCACCCTCCATCGAGAAGAAATTCGTCGCGCCCGACCCGTTGCACCGATGGAGTTTCCCGGTCGAATTCGTCCTGTATCTCGCCGACCAACTCCTCGATTACGTCTTCAAGGGTGAGCATACCCAGGGTCCCGCCATACTCGTCCAAGACGATTCCCAGGTGCACTTTCTTCTGCTGAAACTCCTTCAGAATCGTGCCGAGGGGCGTGTGTTCCGGGAAAAAGAGGATGTCCCTCCGCAGATTGCGGAGATTCACCGGTTGATCGGAAACGCGGACCGCCCGGTAAAGATCCTTGACGTGCGCGAAACCGATCACGCGATCCACGCTCCCCTCGACGAGAGGAAAGCGCGTGTAGCCGCACTTCTCGGCCACCTTCAGGTTCTCCTCCACCTCGCTCTCGACTGAGAGCACCACCATGTCGGTCCGGGGCACCATCACCTGATGCGCCTCGCGATCATCGAAGTCGAGGACGCGCTCCAGCATCCGGCTCTGCTGCTCCGTCATCTCCCCGTTCGCGGCGGAGCGCGTGAAATGCGCGCGGATGTCCGCCTCGGTCAGATAGAACTCGTAGGGGTCGGTGGTCCGGATGCCGATCAAGCGGAGGGTCAGGAGCGACGCCCCGTTCAGCAGGCGGATGAACGGATAGAAGAGCACGAAAAAAATCCGCAGGGGCAGGGCGATGTTCAACGCCACGCCGAAAGCCCTGCGAATCGCGAACGATTTGGGCGCTTGCTCTCCGATGACGATGTGCAGAAACGTGATGGTTGAAAAAGCGATCACGAAAGAAAGTGAGTGCAGGATCGTCTCGGAGTGAATCCCGACGCCCCGGATAACCGGGTCGAGCAGGCGGGCGACGAAGGGCTCGCCGACCCAGCCGAGCGCCAGGCTGGCCAGGGTAATACCGAGCTGACAGGCGGACAGATAAGTGTCCAGGTGGCGGCTGACGCGCAGCGCCCATCGGGCTCGCCGTCCCCCCTCTTTAGCCCGCCTCTCGAACCAGGCGACGGGCGCTTTCACGATCGCGAACTCGGCCGCTACAAAAAACGCGTTCAGGAAAACGAGCAGGAAAACGACGAGGATCTTAGATAGAGGATCTTCCATACGCGCCGCGCAAGCGGCTATACCTCCTCGGGATGCAGGCCGATCGCGAGGATGCTACAGGCGACGATCGGCCGGAGCCCCAGCCGCCTCGCCTCTTCGATCAACTCCTCGCTTTCCGCCCCAGGATTCACGAAAAGCTCCCCAACCCTCTTTTCGGCGATATCCGCCAAAACGGTAATGCCTACTTTCGGCGGCAGATAGAGAGAGGCGGCATCCACCTCCCCCGGGATGTCTCGGATCGAGGCGTACGCTTGGAGCCCTTCCACCTCTTCCTCTTTGGGCGTGACGGGAAAGACGATATATCCCTTTCGCTTATAGGCTTTCACGGCCTTGTTCCCGTACTTGTCCGGGTTGTTGGATGCGCCTATAATGGCGATTCTTTTCGCCTCCATTTCCATGCTCTCCTCGCTCGACCGACAGGGGACACAGCCGCGGAGAATGCTAGCATAGGCCGTACCCGGAGAAAAGCCTCCTTCTGCAAGGGGCGGCGTCTCGCGCGGATCCACGGCCGCGCCCACCAGGACATCGCGAGGGGCGCCGGACCAAGCCGCCGGGCCGACCGGACTCGATCTAACGCCTTGCAAACATATAACTTGAAACTCGGCCTCCTTTGTGAGATCCTTATAGTGGAATTGCCGGTATTGCTCTACGCTCGACTCAGAGAATGCGTTTTGAGGAGGTGCTGGATGCCCCCGACGAGAAGGCGCTCTATCCCCGCGTCTCTCCTCCTTTGTTCGATCACGCTGATCGTATTTCTTTTTCCCATCCCGGCCATTCGCGCCGCGTCTCTTTCCGTGACTCCGGAAGCCGGAACCATGGATGTGGCCACGCGGACGATCTCCGAGATCGCCTCGTACGAAGGCGCCGGCTCGCTCGGCCTGCCCGACCTGAGGGGAGCCGCGCCCGGCCAGCCCCTGGCGGTCCATCATCCCCGATCCGGCGAAGTCGCGTATCGTCTCGTGCCGGTTTTCTCCGGCGGCCGCGCCATCGCGCTGATCGGCGTGAACGCATCCGGCGACAGGCGCCTGTGGATCAGCTTCGGGAGCGAACAGGAGCGGTTCCCGCCCGTGACGCCCGGCCGGGCGGCGGAGCGCGCCGCCGAGCATGCCCGCTCCCTCGGCGCGCCCGAACCATCCGCGGAGGGACGCCTCGTGGAAGGGGCCGACAAGCGACTCTACTGGGCGTTCGACGCGCCGGGCGACGACTTCTGGTTGGTCGACGCCGGGCGCCCCGGCGCCGACGTCCTCGGCTCGGTGGACGGCTCGCATCGTGCGGCGCTCGCCACACCCGTCGATCTCCGCCGCGGCCGCGCCGCCGAAACCCTCGCGCCACTCCCGGACAAAGCCGGGACGGACACCGACCGCGCCATTCCCGACGCCTACGTTATCCCCGGCGTCCCCTACCACTATCAGATCACCAGCTGGTTCTGCGGTCCCGCCGCGCTCCAGATGGTTATGGATTACTACGGCGAGGAGATCGGCCAGCACCCGATCAGCGACGTGGCGAATGACGTCACCGGCTCCGGCTGCTATTCCGACGACATGCTCCGCGCGGCGCATTTCAGCGGGATGAGCACCGCCATACAGGACACCACCCTCCGTGGTTACGCGGAAAGGAAACTGGGCTACGCCTGTCCGGACTTCAACCTCGGCATTTACCCCAACCCCCGCTCCCAGACGAAGCACCGGATCTGCTCCCACGAGCCCCTCTTCGCCCTGACTTGGTACGGGCCGACCCATACCTCCGGCCACTACAGGGTCATCCGGGGATATGACGACAACCTGGACGTTTTTCTGATTCACGATCCGTGGTACGGCGCCCCCTATTCCGGCCCGGACGTGCTTTTCGACCAGACCTTCTTCGTCGAGGACCTTTGGGCGTATACCAATCAGTGGGCGATGACCCCCGCCCCCTGGCTGCTCAACCCTTCCATCTCTTCCGGTATCGCCGCCGGCGACACCTTCCTCGTCGAGTTAGAGGTTGTCTACCCCGGCTCCGGCGTCTTCACCGGAAAAAACCCCTGTACCGGTTGCCTCGCCGAGATCCACCTCCCCTCCGGCTTCTCCCTCGTTTCGGGAAGCGCGGCGCAATCTCTGTCGGACCTCTCCTCCGGCAACGCCGACACCGTCTCCTGGGAAGTGGCGGCCGGCCCGACCCCCGGCGCATTTGATATCCGTTTCGGCGCGCGGGGAACCGTCTCCGCATCCTGCTGGAGTTACGGCTCCTACCAGGACAGCATCGGCGGCCACGGTCTCGAAACGGTACAGGTCGACCCGGCCCGCCTCGACGGCTGGGAAGACGAGGTACGACTCACCTCCGACCCGGCCGCCTCCGGCACCGGTTTCCCCGGCGGCCGCGCCCTGGCCGTGGAGGATGACGGCACGGTCCACGTCGTCTGGTCGGACTCCCGGAATGGTAACGGCGAGATCTATTACCGCGTCCTCTCCGGCGGAACCTGGCAAACGGAAACGCGCCTCACCGCCGACACCGCTTTCTCCGACGGCCCGGCCATCGCCCTGGACGAAACGGGGGGGGTGCACGTCGCCTGGGTGGACACCCGAGACGGCGAGCGGGAAATCTACTACAAAACGAACGACGGCTCCGGCTGGTCCGCCGACGAAAGGGTGACCTCGTTCTCGGGAGCCGACTTCGCCCCCACCATCGCCGCCGGCGGCGACGGGGTTTATCTCGCCTGGCAGAGAAACGTAAGCGGCCTTAGCTATTACGCCGTCCTCTTCTCCGCCCGGACCGATACGGGCTGGTCCGACCCGATGCAACCGGACGATTCGTCCATAAAGAACTCCTACCGTCCCTCGCTCGCCTGGGGAACCGACGGCCTGCTCCACCTGGTTTACGAACGGGAGGGAACCACGGCGGAATGGGAAAAGATCCGGCACAGAAGCTGGGACGGCGACACCTGGTCCTCCGCGGACGTGCTCGCCTCCGGCCTCGCCCCGTCCCGCAACCCGGTGATCGCCGCCGGCCCGGCGGGAACGCTCCACGTGGTCTGGCAGGACTACGAACACGGCGGAGGCGACATCTTCTACGCCGAATACGACGGCTCCTCCTGGGCGGCGGCCGAATCACTCGCCTCCGCCACCGCCGAAGCGGGCACCCCGTCGGTCGCCGCCGGCGGAGACGGCCGCGTCCACGTCGCCTGGGTCGACCACCGGCACAGCCGGTCGGAGATCTACGCGCGCACCCGCGAGGGCGGAATCTGGTCCGGCGACATGCGCCTCAGCGGCGGCCCGGACCACTCCATGCTCCCCTCGATCGCCGCCAACGGTTGCGGCTTCCTCTGCGCCGCCTGGACCGATTACCGGCACGGGAACACGGAGATTTACTTTCGGTGTGAATCGGTAGAGACGGGCGTGGCCCTCGTCGAGAATGCCGCCGGCGCGAGACCCCTCCCGACGATCCTCTCCGCCCCCCGTCCCGCGCCGTTCACCGTCGAAACCCGGCTCTCCTTCTCCCTCGACCGACCGGGGCGGGTGGTCCTCGGCGTCTACGACATCGCCGGCCGCCGGGTACGATCCCTCGCCGACGCCGTCTACCCCGCCGGCGTTCACGAAACGGCGTGGGACGGGAGGAGCGACGCGGGACGCGACGCGGCGCCCGGCGTCTATTTCGTTCGCTGCCGCACGCCGCGGGGCGCCCAGGCGCGGCGCGTCGTCCGTCTCCGCTGAACCGCCCCTCCGGGGAAGGGGATGCGGCACACGCGAAAAAACGGCGAGGGGGAAGGCGGCGGCGCCCTCCCCCTCGTTTCATGACTCCCGCGAAACGGGTCCCGACTACATCTGCCCGAACAGATCCTTCGTCATCACGCGCGTCGCCCCCTTGTCGAGGTAGACGTCCACCGACCGGTTCGAGACGGGGAACTCCTCCGACGGACTCCAGGACCCCTCGGGACCGCTGTTGGTGTATTTGTACTCGATGCGGGCCCCCTCGGGAAACTCGATCAGAAGCGACCAGATCCCGTCGCCGGCCTTCTCGTCGCCATGCGTACCGTCGTCGTACATGGGGATCTTGTTCGGCGTCCAGTCGGCCAACTCCGGCTGGTTCCCGACGATGTAGATCGCCTTGGCCACCTTCTGCGCCGTGGCGTCGCATGTGAAGAGCACCGGCAGCGGTTTCCCGCCCCCCTGCGCCATCGCGCCGCCGCCCCCCGTCGAAGCCGATCGGATCACCGGCTCGATCTCCGGCGCCTCGATCGAAGCCCCCGCCTCGCGCGCGTAGCGGTAGACGTTCTCGATGTGCGTGCGGAAAGCCCGATCGAAGGGCTCGTCCCCCCCCGGCGCGTTCTGATCGGTCCCGTACCACCAGAACCAGTCCGAGCCCTCGGCGGCGTACATCTCCTCCCAGGCCATGGCGCCCGGGGTGGGGGCCGTCTCCGCCGCCCTCGGGTCCGGCGCCGGGATACCGGTCGATTCCAGATCCTCGCGCGTTCGCCGCAAAATCTCCCATGCGAGGTTCTCCTCGCGCTCCCCGATCCATGTGGCGAAGTTCGCGTCGATCCAACTCCCCGGCCAAAGCCGCTCCAGCCCCTTCATGTCGGCGATCGGGTGGGGCGGCACGCCCCGTTTCCGGTTCCCCTCGATGTACTCACTGGTGGTGACCGTGACCACCTTCCGTTCCTCGTAGAGCTTGGAGAGCTTTCGGTAGAGGGCGTGCAGAAACTCCTTGGCGTCGTTGTCCCGGACGTACCACTCCCAGGCGTTCTCGCCGTCCAGGATCACCGTCAGCAGCCGGTCCCCCTCCCCCACGGGCGGAGCCGCCCGCAGCACGTCGCGAATGAAATCGTCCGCCGCCTCCTCGCCGTAGAGACGCTGGTAACGGAAACCGATCTTGTCGGAGAGAGGGGTGTCGCGGAACACGACCGCCAGTTTCCCCGGTCCCTCGCGCGACTCGACCCGATAGGGATAAAGAATCGACTGCCCCGCCGGCGTGGATTTGCCCAGCACCCGGTCCGCCGTCGCCATCCAGCGAATGCCGTTTCTCGCCAGGATCGGCACGATCGACTCGGACACCGAGCCCTCGCCCGGCCACATCCCCCGCGGCGGCTGGCCGAAAAGCTCCTTGAAGAGAACCACCGCTTTCGCCACCTGCGCCTCCGCGTCGGCGGGATAGGAGAAGCGCTCCGGCAGACGATCGTTCGGCTGGCAGATCCGGGCCACGTCCGAGTCGTAGATCAGCGGCAGGATCGGGTGATAGTACGGAGTGGTCATCACCTCGATCTGGCCCTCGCCGGCGGCCGGGTCGTACATCAGCTCCTCGTGGATCGGCACCACGGAGGCGAGCACCTTCCATGTCTCCGCGACGAGACGGTTGGCGTCCTCCTCGGAGAGTGCGCGGCGGAGCCGGAAGTTTCCGCTTTCGTCCTCGGCGACCAGGTCCGAAAGGTCGGTGACCCACCCCCCGGGCAGCTCCACCGGCCCGCGCAGAAAGTCCGGATCGAACCAGGCGAGGTAGTGCCAAGTCTTGATCGCACGCTTCTCCTGGACCGTGTAGTCCTTCCCCTCCTTCTCGCGGAGCGCGAGATACTGCGGGAAGCGGTTGATGACCACCTCGGAAACGCCGAAGCTGTTCCACGCGTTCCGGAAAAGATGGGCGTCCTCGGTCTCCCCGAAGGCTTCGGTGTCCATCAGCGCCATGTCGATCCACGGGTCGGTGCGCCCTTTCCAGGCCGCGAAAAAACCCTCTTCGTCGACGCGGTTCCCGACGGGATCCACGAAGGGACGGAGCCTCTCCACGTAATAAGTCTGGAGCTGGAAAAGAAGCACCGACGTGAGATTCACGTTGTAGTGGACGTCGGGGTAGCGCCTCAGAATCGACGCCATGTCGTAGTAGTCCTTGGTGCCGTGGGCGCGCACCCAGGGTCCCTGGAGTTGGTCTTTCTCCGGATCTAAATAGAGCGGCTGGTGCTGGTGCCAGACCAGGTTCAAAAAGACCGTCCCCCGGTCCGTGTCGTACTCGTCGCTCACGGGGATCTCCCGCGCCCCCTCCTCGAAGGAAAGGCCCCCGTCCGGCTTGACCACCAGCAGGCTGTTGAAGCCGCCGTAATTGTCGTCCACCTTGGTCGGGTTGTCCGGGTCCTCTTTCCAGTCCGTACCGTTGACGACGAACTTGTACCGGTACGTGCCCGGCGCGAGGGGAACCACGAGATTCCACGCCCCGCCATCGCCGCGCTGCATCGGCATGGCGTCGGCGGACCATCCGTTGAACTCGCCCGCCAGATTCACGCGCGCCGCGCCGGGCGACCGGAAGGTGAAGCGCACGCCCCCCTCCACGACCTCCGGCGGGCCCGCCTCCGCGACGGCCCACAGGAGCGCCGCCGCGAAAACCGCGCAAAAAACCATCATCCGTCTCATCGGTCCCTCCTCTTTTATTTATCACATAAACGGTCTGTGCCGGCCGGCGGATCGCCGCCCCCGTCCGTCTTTTCATTTTAGCCGACTCGGGGGCGCCGCGCACCGTCGACCGCCTCCCCGGGGACGTGTTTTTTTTACTGGCCCTTTCCGGTGTTCCTTGTCTAATCTTGTTCCGGGAGCGGGACGAACGAAACTTGCATCTTCCGCTTGCGCTCCCGATCGGGTCGGGGTAAGATGACCCGTGAAAGACGGATTTCCTCGAGCGAGGGGTGGGGTTCGGGCTGGTGATCGAGGGAGGGCGAAAAGCCCGCACCTCGTTTACCCAGCGGGCGTAGCCCGACCGCCCCTCGTGTTTTTTTGCGCTCGGTTCCCCCCCCGGGTCACGCGCGCCCCCGGCGCGAAGGGCGCCCCGCCGCCGGTTACCCGGCCCGGAGCCCTCCCGTCCCCCGGAAAGGGCGCGCCCCGGGGGCCGCGGAAAACCGCCGCGCCCCGCTTTTTGGGGGTTCCCCCCGAGAGCGACTCCGCGATACCATTCAAGGGTCGATACCTTCTTCCAGGCTTCCTCCCCACCGAGTCGAAGCTGCACAGGAGCGGCAATATGGATAAGAAACAGATGGATTCCCGCGTGTTCATGGAGATCGAAGACCGCCTCGGCGCGCACAATTACCATCCTCTCGACGTGGTGATCGAGCGGGCCGAGGGGTGTTGGGTCCACGACGTGGAGGGAAAGAAATATCTCGACTGCCTGGCCGCCTACTCGGCGGTGAACCAGGGGCACTGCCATCCCCGCCTCCTCCGGGTGATGAAGGAGCAGGCCGAGCGCGTGACGCTCACCAGCCGCGCCTTCCGCAACGCCCAGCTGGGACCGTTGTATGAGGCGCTGGCCGAGGCGACCGGTATGGAGCGCTTCCTGCCGATGAACAGCGGCGCCGAGGCGGTGGAGACGGCGGTCAAGGCGGCGCGCAAGTGGGGATACAAGGTCAAGGGGATCCCGGAGGACCAGGCGGAGATCATCGTCTGCTCGAACAACTTTCACGGGCGCACCACCACCATCGTCGGCTTCTCCAGCGACGAGCAGTACAGGGACGGCTTCGGTCCCTTCACCCCCGGGTTTCACATCATCCCCTTCGGCGACATCGAAGCGCTTCGCTCGACGATCAACGCGAATACCTGCGCCTTCCTGGTCGAGCCGATCCAGGGCGAGGCGGGGATCATCATCCCGCCCGACGGCTATCTGAAAGAGGCGGAGGCGCTCTGCCGCGGGAGTAATGTCCTTCTGATTCTGGACGAGATCCAGTCCGGCCTCGGCCGCACGGGCAAGATGTTCGCCCACGAATGGGAGAACGTGAAGCCTGACGGCCTCATCGTCGGCAAGGCGCTCAGCGGCGGCTTCTATCCCGTCTCGGCGTTCTGCTCCAACGAAGAAGTGATGGGCGTCTTTCATCCCGGCGACCACGGAAGCACGTTCGGCGGCAACCCGCTCGGCGCGGCGATCGCCCGCGAGGCGCTCGCGGTGATCCGGGACGAGAAACTGGTGGAGAACGCGGCGAAACTGGGCCCCTACTTCATGGAGAAGCTCCGCACCATCCGTTCGAGCCGCATCAAGGAAGTGCGCGGCCGCGGGCTCTGGGTCGGGCTCGAGCTCGACCGTCCGGCGCGGCCCGACTGCGAAGCGCTCCAGCGGAAGGGTATGCTCTGCAAAGAAACCCACGAGATGGTGATCCGTATCGCCCCGCCGCTGATCATCAAGAAAGACGAGATCGACTGGGCATTCGAACAGGTAAAGGCGGTCCTGGAATCGTAGGGACGGCCTCTACGACATTCCGATTCGGACGGGGCGGTGGGCCGAAAGCCTTCCGCCCCTTTCGGTCCTGAGCGCCGCGGTACGTTTCGGCGAAAAAAGCGGGTGGGGGGCGGGGCGGGCTTGGTATGATGAGCGGGCGCGGCGCGACGCCCCCCGGAGGTATAAACATTGGACACCCTGCTTGTCGGTTTCGTCATCGGTCTGGCCGCGGCGGTCTTCGTCGCCATCGCCTTCCGCCGCTCCCGGCGCCCCCGCGAGGTTTCGCCTTCGACGGAGGTCCACTCCTTCGTCACCGGCCTCCGGGCCGTCTCGGAACTCTCCGTCTTCCGAATCCGCACGAAGGAGATCATCACCGCGTCGGACCACTGGTTCGGTGGTTTCGGCAAGCGCTATCTCTCTTGGCTCATCTCCACGAAACGGATGACCATGATTTTCGAATTCGACGTGGACTTCCGCTACAACCTCGCCAGCCCCGAGATGGCGGTCTCCGAGGACGGCCGGGGCGGTTTCACGGTTCGCCTCCCCCCATGCTCCTACGAGGTGCGGATTCTGGACATGCGGATGCACAGCGAAAAGGGAACCGAGCTTCTCCCCTGGCTGATGCCGGAGATGGTCAACCGATTCATCACCGGCGGCTTTTCCGTGGAGCAGAAGAACGCCCTGATCGACGAGGCGAAAGACCAGGCGGTGCGGCTCGCCGCGGACCTGGTCTCCTCCGCCGAGGGGGACGCCCAAACATCCGCGCGGCGGAGCATCGAAATGTTCGCCCGCGGTTTCAACGCCGATCGCGTGTCGATCGGCTTCGCCCCCACGACGGAATTCCACCCGAGGATCGACGCCACGCGAATCGAGGGGTTGCTCGATCGCCCGGCGGGGGACGAATAGGCGGCGGCGGACCGGTCCGGGAACGAAAAATCGGTGCGTGGAGCGGGGGCGTTCGCGCCCCCTTTCCTTTTATGGGCGAACGATTGTGAACCGCAACTCCGGCAGATTCCCGGCGCGGGCGACCACGCGGTCTCCGCCGGCCAGGGGGCCGACCCCCTCCGGCGTGCCGGTGAAAAGAAGATCCCCCTCTTCGAGGGTGAGGAAGCGCGAGACGTAGGCGAGAAGCTCGCCGGGGCGGAAGAGCATGAAGGATGTGCGCGAGTCGTGCCGGGCTCGGCCGTTCACCTCGAGGCGGATCGGCATATCGAGGGGGTCGCCCGCCTCGGCCGCGGGAACGAAAGCCCCCACGGGCGCGGAGCAGTCGAAACCCTTGCCGAGCGCCCAGGGGCCGCCCGATCGCTTCGCCCTCTCCTGCTCTTCCCGGAGCGTGAGATCGACGCCGACGGCATAGCCCGCGATCAGGCGCTCCGCCTCACCGGGAGAGAGATTCTTCCCGCCGCCGCCGAGAAGGGCGACCAGCTCCACTTCGTGATGAAGGAGCCCCAGCGCTTCCGGCACGCGGACCTCTCCTCCGCCGGTGTGCAGCGCGGTGAGCGGTTTCAGAAAGAGGAAGGGGGCCGCCGGGGGAACGGATCCCATTTCGGCGGCGTGGGCGGCGTAGTTTCGTCCGGCACAGAGTATCTTGCGCACCGGAACGGCTTGTCCGGCGAGATCGACACGGGCCGCGCTCATCGCGTTTCCCCGCCGGCCTTGGAATCGTCAAGAGGGGTGTCCTCTTGAGCGGGCGTCCTTTTCTCGCTCCCCGCGCTCTCTTCGGGACGGCACCCGTCCCACAGGGCGGAGCCTCAGGTTTTCACTCCCATCTTGGGAAGAATCAACCAGTTGAGCAGCAGGTAGAACACGAGAAAACCGATGATCCACCAACCTTCCATCCCTCGCCTCCCGATACGGGCCATTCGCGGCCTCCCCACTGTGCGCTCTTCCCGCCCTGAAACGCCGGGGTGTCCGGCTGAATCACCTTCTCGGATAGAAATATAGTCTTCCCGGCCCGCGCGGACCACCGGAAAGGCTCCTCTTCTGTTGCGCAACCCGCCCTATCGTGCCATATTTGTTGCAACGGGGCGCAACACAGACCGCGTCCGCGTTGCAGCCCGTGCAACACCTCGTGCGGGTCGGGCGGAGGAACTCGATGAAAGGGCATGACCATCTCGCCGTCTGTATGGCCCAGAGGGCCAACATGGAGGCGATCTTTCACGCGGTCGCCGACGGGATCCTCACGGTGGATCGCGAACTACGCATCACCAACATCAACCAATCCGCCCAGGCGATGCTCGGCATAGGCGCCGAGGAGGCGGCGGGGAAGCCGATCTGCGATATCTTGCGCTGCCCCCTCTGGGACATGGGCGAACTGCTGCGAGAGACGATGCGAGAGAACGAGGGGGCCCGGGAGCGCGAGAACGTGCTCATCCGCCCGGACGGTACGGAGGCGCGGGTGATCCTGAGCACCAACCGCCTCCTGGACGACACGGGCGGCACGGCCGGCGTGGTGATCATCGCCCGAGACGTCACGCACCTCCGGGATCTGGAGACCCGCCTCGAGGATCGCGGTTCCCTCCATAAGCTCCGAGGTAAGAGCCATGCCATGCAGGAAACCTACGCCCTCATCGAGCAGGCGGCGCCCACCGACTCGACGGTGCTGATCCTGGGCGAGAGTGGGACCGGCAAGGAGCTGATCGCCGACGCCATCCATCGTTGTAGCCGCCGCCAGAACGCCCCCTTCGTCAAGGTGAACTGCTCCGCGCTCTCCGAGAGCCTCCTCGAGAGCGAGCTTTTCGGCCACGTCAAAGGAGCCTTCACCGGCGCAACTTACGACCGCAAGGGGCGTTTCGAGAGCGCCGAGGGGGGAACCGTCTTCCTCGACGAGATCGGCGACCTGACCGAGCGGATCCAGGTCAAACTGCTGCGGGTCCTGCAGGAGAGGGAAATCGAGCGGGTCGGCGACACCCGGACGATCCCGATCGATGTCCGGATCCTCGCCGCCACCCACCAGGACCTTAAGAAGCGCGTCCAGGACGGGCTCTTCCGGGAGGACCTCTACTATCGCCTGAACGTGATTCCCCTTTTCGTCCCCCCTCTGCGCGAGAGGAAGGAGGACGTCCCCGATCTGGCGATGCATTTCCTCGGCGAGCTGGCGGAGAGGGCGGGAAAAAGAATCGAGAGGATCTCGCCGGACGCGCTCCGGTCGCTGATGGACTACGAATGGCCCGGAAACGTCCGTGAGCTGCGCAACGCGATCGAACACGCCACGGTCAAGTGCCGCGGCCCGGTCCTCCTTCTCGAGGACCTCCCCCGGGAGATCGTACGGGAAACGGCGGGCCTCTCCCCTCCGCTCGGCGGGCCCACTGTCGGTGACACCACCGGCTTCGTCACCCCATGGAGAATGCCGGACCGGGAAGCCCGCGACATCCGCGCCGCCCTGGAGGAAGCGAGCTGGCACCGCGGCCGCGCCGCCGGATTACTCGGCATCGACAGGACCACCCTCTGGCGCAAGATGAAGCGCTTCGGCATCGAGCCCCCTCCCGCCCCCTGACGCGGCCCCCCTCCCCCTTCCCCATGTTGCACCACACCGCAACACCCACCCGATCTGGAGGCGCCGCACACACGGCCACCCCCATAACTTCAATTTTTACAATCAATTAGGTTTTTCCCTCTGGATTGTCACGTTTCCTGCGATAGGGAAGGAGAAGAACGCGCGACGAAGACGCGAACAGCAAAACAAGGCCCTTTTCATAACGGAGGTGATCGGCATGAGCAAGCCGACGGCGATTACGGATCAGCAGTTCGAGAAGGAAGTGATTCAGTCCGACATCCCGGTGGTCATCGATTTTTGGGCTCCCTGGTGCGCCCCCTGCCGGATGGTCGGGCCTGTGATCGAGAGCCTGAGCGAGCAGATGAACGGCTCCGTGAAGTTCGTGAAGGTCAATGTGGACGAGAACACGCAGCACGCGGCGAAGTACGGCATCCAGGGGATCCCGACGCTCCTCTTCTTCAAGGACGGCGAGTTGGTCGACACCGTGGTGGGCGCGTATCCGGAACAGGCGCTCCGCGAGAGGATCTCCCAAGCCTTCGGGGTCGAAAGCGGCCAGCACTAAACACAAACCGTATCATGGCGGGCGCGCCTCCTCTCTGCCCTCGGAGGCCGCCCCCTTTAGAAAAACCGCATTTCTCTATGGAACCTCCCGCCCGCGCTCCCTCTTTGGGGGCGCGGGTGTTTTTTCGCTCCGCGCTCTCCGCACGGTTCTCTTTTCTTCGTCAATCCTCTCCCAATCGCTCGGCGAAGAGGGGGAGGGCGAGGAAAAGAAAGAGAAAGGCGAGATAGTTATGGTGGAAGATGCGCGAGGTGAGAAGAAAAGCGAAGAGTGCGAGCGCGAAGGCGGTCATCGGTGCGCCCGCGCCGACCCGCGTCCTCTGTCGCCGGAGAAGAACCCACCCGACTGCGATCATGAGCGGGATCTGAAAGAGCCCGAAGGGGAAGTAGTGGTAACGGCTCTCCACCAAGCCGAACACGTTGATCAGATTGGCGAGTCCGTATCCGGGCGTTCCGCCGAGCGGGTAGCTCACCTCCGACAGGCCGGTGTTGAAGAGCCACGTGTCGTCGACGAACGCCCCCGGATTCCAAAGGAAGAAGGGGAGCACGAAAAGCGCCACGGGGAGCAGAAGGGGGGCGGCGCGACGGACGCCGGCACGGACCGCGCCGGCCCACCCGTCTTCCGAGCGCCCCAGGTAAATCACGAAAAAGGGGATCATCAGAAAGGCGAACTGTTTGGCCGCGCAGGCCGCGCCGAGAAAGAGCGCCGCGCCGCGCGCCCGGCCGCTCAGCATCAGGTGCGTCGCCCCGAGCATCGCCACCAGGGGAACGACGTCGTTCCTCCCCTCGATCAGGTGCGGAACCAGGAAGGGGTTCAGCCCCCAGAAGGCCGCGAGCAGCACCCTCCTCTCCGGATCGGCGGTCCACCTCGGAATCCAGAAGAAGGGGAGCAGGTAGAGGAGCAGATAGGTGGCGCGTGCGTCGTAACCGCCGAAAAGCGCCTTCCCGACCGCGTACCCGGGGAGATGTATCAGGAAGCTGAGCGGGAAGTAGGGGAGATGGAGAATCGCCGGGTTCCCCGGTCCCCAGTCGAGTCCCGCCATCGGCGTGGAGCGGTAATCGGCGGCGTAGGGGTTCTCGCCACGGAGAAAAAAGCGGAGCGCCTCCTCGGTCTGGATGACGCCGCCGTCGTGGGCGTGACCCCGCGGACCGTCTTGGAAGCGGAGCGCCATCGAACCGATCGCGGGCAGCACGAGAAGCGCGGCGATCAGGAGCACCAGGATCGCCCCCTTCGCCCGCCGTCGTACGCGGAACGAAACGTCTCCGGTCGCCACGAAACCATAAAGGAAAAGAAGCGCCGTGCAGGCGGCGACCTGGAGCGCGCCGATCGGGTTCCGCACCAGGCTCTTCTCGAAGATCCCGGCCCAGAAACCGCCCGTCTCCGCGAGGCCCGCCAGCTCACGGCCGAATTCGAGGCGTCCTTCGCTGGGGAGGTTCAGGAAAACGAGCAGGAAGAGAATGGGGATGTCGATCGGAAGGCGCCCCGCTCTCTTTTCGCTTCGGGTTTCCATTCATGCGCTCCGTTCGCGCGCGCCCGGCCGCACGGGCGGCGATCGCCTTCCCCGATACTATCATGGTTCCCCGCGCCGTCTATCTTTTGATCGCTCGCGCTTCGCGGCGCGGCGCGCGGGGGGGCGGGACCGGCGTCGTCGCGGGGAATCCCTTGTCCCGGGCTTGATTCCCAAAGTACACTGGGGCGAGGGAATCATCTTTCATGAACAACGATAAACATCCCACGGACGATCGTCCGAACGGCGCGCCTCCCGAGCCGGAAGCGGGCGACACCGTCCTCTATCGCCCCCCCGATCCTTCGAGTCGATCCAGCACGGCGGCCGGTTCCTTCCCCCCGGACGCGATGTTCTTCTTCGGAAACCGCGTCGGTTCTTTTCGCGTTCTCCGCTTTCTCGGCCGCGGCGGTATGGGCGAGGTGTACGAGGCGGAGCAGGTCGACACCGGGCGCCGGGTCGCGCTCAAGGCGATGCGCGCGAATCCACGCCGTTCCCCCCTTGAAAAGAAGCGTTTCGAGAGGGAAGGACAGTTGGCTGCGGCGGTCAACCATCCGAACAGCGTCTACATCTTCGGCACGGAAGAAACGGAGGGAGCGCTCCTCATCTCGATGGAGCTGGTGCGGGGAGGCACCCTGGAAGAGCGCGTGGAGAAACGCGGACCGATGGCCCACGAGGAAGCGGTCGACGCGGTCCTTCAACTCGCCGCCGGCCTCCGCTCCGCCGGCGAGGCGGGTATTCTCCACCGGGACATCAAGCCGTCCAACTGTTTCATCGACGGGGACGGAAAGGTCAAGATCGGCGACTTCGGCCTCTCCCTTTCGGTGAGCGCGCCGGAGGAGACCAAACTGACGACCGAGGGATCCTTCATCGGCACCCCCGCTTTCGCGTCGCCGGAACAGGTGCGCGGCGGCGAGATGGACGTCCGCTCCGACATCTACTCGCTCGGCGCGACGCTGTACTACCTGCTCACCGGGCGGACCCCCTTCGAGGAGGCGAAGGGCGTGGCCCTTCTCGCGGCGATTCTGGAGCGGCCGCCGGAGCCCCCCCGGGCGGCGAGACCGAAGATACCGAAGGCGCTGAGCGATTTCGTTCTTCGCTGCCTCGCCAAGTCGCCGGAGCGGCGTTTCGCGGATTGGGACGCTTTCATCCGCTCGCTCCGCCGTTTCGCCCCTTCCGCGTCAACACCGGCGGCACCGGGAATCCGGCTCGCCGCCGGGATCGTCGACATTTTAATCGTCGATGTGTTCCTCCGGCTCATCCCCGTCCCGGGCCTCTCCTTCTACAACGCCGTCCAGGGCGCGCAGGAGCGCGCAGGGGGGCCGGCCCCGCAATTCATCCTCTACTCGATCTTCCTCTTCCTTCTTTACGGCGTTCTGCTCGAGGGGCTCACGGGAACGACGGTGGGGAAGTGGATGTGCGGCCTCCGCACGGTGGGACCGGACGGCGGGAAACCGGGTGTCCGGCGCGCGGCGGTCCGTGCGGCGGTCTTCGCCGTCCACGCGGCCGTACCGCTCCTTGGAATCCCCATCTACTCGGGTGGAGTGCGGAACTTCACCCTCGTTTCGAGTTCGCTCGACGCCCTCTCAATGGTCGTCATTCTCCTGCTCTTCATCCGGGCGCGGCGGAGCAACGGATTCGCGGGGATTCACGAGTTGCTCTCCGGAACACGCGTGGTCCATCGCACTCCCCGCCGGGAGACGGCCGCCATCGTTTCCCGAGAACCGGATGCATTCGTCTCCGCGACGCCCGAAAGGATCGGGCCCTACTCGGTCATCGGCGAGATCGGGGGGACGGAGAACGAGAGGGTTCTGCTCGGTTACGACGAGCAGCTCGATCGCCGGATCTGGATCGTTCGTGTTCCTCCGGGGACGCCCCCCGTTCCGGCGGCGCGGAGGGATATCGCGCGCCCGGGGAGACTCCGGTGGCTCACCGGACGGCGCGGGGGCGCAGGGAACTGGGACGCCTATCAGGCGCCGGACGGGTGGGCCTTTCCCGACGCCGCCCGCCGGGCCCGCCCCTGGAAAGAGACGCGGCGCTGGCTTCTCGATCTGGCGACGGAATTCGAGGAGGGGCGGAGGAGCGGAACCCTCCCGGAGAGGGTGGGAACGGATCGGGTCTGGATCGAGGCGAAGGGGAGGGCGGTTCTCCTCGATTTTCCCGCGCCGACGGCGGCCGATTTTTCCGGCGGGCCCGCGGACGAGATCGATCCCGGCGATTTCGAGCAGGTCCAGTCGTTCCTTCACCGGATCGTCTCTTCGTCGCTGCGCGGCGCCGCCGCCCCCGAAGGAGGCGACCGACGCGCGGCGCCCCTTCCCCTCACCGCCACCCGCCTGGTCGATCGGCTCGGCGCGAAATCCTGGGAGGGACCGGGGGATCTCCTGCGGGCGCTGGTCGCTTATTCGTTGGAGGGAATCGCCCTTTCGCGTTGGCGGCGGCTCGGCCACATTCTGATCCCCCTTTCGGTGATTCTGATGATGGCCGCCGGCGCCACGATCACCGGCAATCACATGGCGATGTGGGAGAAGAACCACCCGGATCACCTGTGGCTGAAAACCTACCTGAGGGCGATCGAAAGAGCGGAGCCCTCCGCTTCCCGGGAAGGAGCCGCGGGGAGGCCGGACGGACCGGAGGATCGCGCGGCGCTGGAAAGGATCCTCGCCGCCGAGTTCGGCGCCCGCTTCGGTGAGGCGGACTTCTGGGAGACCGACGCGACCTATCTCTCCGGAAACGGATACATCAACGAATCGCGACGCGCCCTCGGCGAGGAGGCGATCCGCCGGGCGGGAGATCCGACCGCCGAGGAGGTCGCCGCCGCCCGCGCACGTCTCGACCCTTTCCTGCGGGCCGAGGAGGAGCGGATCGCCTCATCGAACAACATCCTCCGGGAAACACTTCAGGCATCGATCGCCGGAATCGGTTTCACCGGACTCTTCATCGGCATCCTCGCCCTTCTCTCGAGCTTGGCGCATCCGGGCGGAGCCCTCTTCCGTCCCTTCGGCATCGCGGTGGTGGACGGTTCGGGACGGCCCGCCCGGCGCGGGCGGGGACTGCGGCGGACGATCCTCTCCTGGTCCCCCGCCTTCGTGCTCTCCCTTCTCCTGATCGCCCATCTTTGGTTTCACACCGCCCGCTCCGCCGCGGCCGCCGTGTTCTTCCCCGTGGAGATCGCCCTCGTTCTCTTCTGGGCGGGGGCGGTGATCCTGGGCACGCTCCGGCCGGAAAGGGGCGTGCAAGACATTCTGTCCGGCACCTGGCTCGTTCCGCGATAACTCGAAAATCCCGGGCGGGTTCGCATGATTCGCAGGGAAGGGCGGAGATGCGGGCGGGCCGGTCATTCCACGGCGAGGGCGACCACGGTGACGTCGTCGGCGTAGCGCTCGCCGGCGACGTGCCTCTCCACGGCTTGGAACACCGCGTCCAGGATCCCCTCCGCGGAAAGCGCGCGCACTTCCCGAAGGGCCGCTTCGAGCCGTTCCTCGCCGAAGGGGAACCCATCCGGACCGCGCGCCTCCACGAGCCCGTCGGTGTAGAAAAGGATTCTGTCCCCGCGGTTCAGGTCGCGGAGGCCCACGTCGTGCGTCGCCTCCTCCACCACGCCGGCGATCAACCCCTCCGTGTCGAGGCGATCGACCCAGTCGGTGCCGTGGCGAAGGAGCAGGGGCGGATTGTGGCCGGCGTTGGAGTAGAGGAGTCGTCTCCCCTCCGGTATATAGCGGGCGGCGAAGATGGACACGAGGCTGTTCGCGCGGTCGAGATCGCGATAGAGAAGACGGTTCGCCTTCTCCAGCATCACGCCCGGCTGGGCCGACTCGGCGGCGGCGGCGCGCAGCGTGGCGCGTAGCGCGGTCATGAGCAGCGCGGATCCCACGTTGTGCCCCGCCACATCGCCGAGAAGGATGTTGAGCGATCCGTTCCTACCGGGGACGAAATCGTAATAGTCGCCCCCCACCTTGGCGGCGGTGACGCAGCGCCCCGCCACGTTCGCCCCGTCGATGGCCGGAGGATGGGCGGGGAGGAGGGAGGCCTGGATCTCCCGGGCGATTTCCAGGTCCCGCCGGATCCGGGCGGCCGACTCGAGCTGTCCCGCCATGCGTGTGTTGCCGATGGCGATCGCGGCCTGGACGGCGATGGTGGCGACGATCTTCTGGTCGCCGGAGAGAAAATCGCCGCCGCCCTCTTTTGCGACGAGAACGATCGCCCCCCGAATCGATTCCTCTCCCTTTTCGACGGGGCGAATCAGCGGGGCCGCCAGGATCGAACGCGCGGAGGGATCGAAGCCGAGAATCGCGGCCGCGTCCGCCACGTCGGCCGGGTCGTCGATCTGAATCGCGCGGCGCTCCCGCAGGAGGCGCGCGAAAAGCCCCCCATCCGCCGGGATCCTCGTTCCGGGCCGCGCGCAGCCGCCCTCCGCCGCCGTTCGGGCGACGCTGCGGGCGGCGACGCGGAAATCGGCCCCGTCGATCAGCAGGAACCACGCTCCCCGGACCGGAAGGACCATGCCGAGCCTCTCCAGGACCTTGCGGCCGATCTTTTCCTCGTCGAAGAGAGCGCTCAGATCGCGGCCGAGCCCGTAGAGGAGGTTGATCTCCTCATAGCGCTCGTTCACCTCGCCGGCGAGGTTGTCGATGCGGAAAATCGAATCGACGGCGCTCTCCGCGAAGGCGGCGACCAGATCGGCGACCCGAGCCGCGTCCTCCCCGTCGCCGCGCCCCTCCCGCACCCGCACCAGCCCCACCGTCTCCCGGCCGATCCGAATCGGGCGTTCGCAGGCGATCGGGGGGGGGGCGCCGGGGGGAACCGCCGCCGCCGCCACGAGCCCGCCGACGGCGTCGAGAACCTCGACCGGCCCGCCGTACAGCCGGCCCGCCGCATCGACGAACTCCGCCGTCCGCGGGTCCCGAAGAGCGTCATCCACGAGATACGCGTCGATCATGGCTCCCCCGTCATGGGCGCGCGGCGCGCGCCCCCGATACGTCCTCCTCCTACGGATCGGCCCGCCGGGAGAGGGGCTTGACGGGCCTTTCGGGGGGATGGGGAGGATGGCTCTCCACCGGACATGGGGACGCGCGTTCGCGTCGTTCCCGCGCTCCCGGGCCATCCTCGCGGGGAAGATCCGCCCACGCCGGGTCCCGGGCCGGTCCATCACGCATGCAAGGACTACGGGCCATATGGTTACATGTATACAGGGGCCCGCGCCGCGCCCCCGCCCTTCCCCGCGTTGATCCCGCGACCCTTTTTCTGGTATACTGTCGACATGGGTAGGATGGCGCGCCACGTGGTTTCCGGCTCCACGGACGCCACGGTCTCCCCCGCGCCCCGAGGCGGATCATGCGGAACGGCCTCCCCCGGCCGCGCCGGTTCGTATTGCTGCTATTCTTCCTCTCCGGAGCGACCGGGCTCGTCTACGAAGTCGCCTGGACGAGGCTCTTCTCCGTCGTTTTCGGCAGCACCGCCCTGGCCGTCAGCTCCGTCCTCGCCGCCTTCATGGCCGGGCTCGCCCTCGGAAGCTGGTGGCTCGGGCGGCGTATCGATCGGGCCGGCTAGGAGTTACGCGTTTATGGGCTTCTGGAGATCGGCATCGGAATCTCCACCATTCTCCTTCTCCCCGCTCTCGCCGGGACGGAACAGCTCCTGATCGCCTTTCACCGCGCCTTCCATCCCTCCTTCTACGAGATGAGCCTTGTCCGCTTCGCCTTCGCCTTCCTCGTGTTGATCCTACCGGCCGCCTTAATGGGGGGGACCCTGCCCGTGCTGGTTCGCTACCGGGTCCGTTCGAGCGATGACGTGGGGTGGAGCATGGGCGTCCTCTACGCCATCAACACCTTCGGCGCAATGGGGGGATGCCTTCTCGCCGGGTTTCTCCTGATCGCGAGCCTGGGCGTGAGGCACACCCTCTTTCTCGCCGCCGCCGTCAATTTCGTGATCGGTTTTGCCGCCCTCGGCGCGGGCTTGCTCCGCCCGACCCGCGCCCCGGTCGCCGCGAAACCGGCCGGAGCGGAGGACGCCGTCCGGGGTCGGGAGGGCCGCCCCGCCGGCGCGCGCCTCGCCCTCGCCGCCATCGGCATCAGCGGTTTTCTCGCCCTGGCCTATGAGGTGGCCTGGACCCGCGTGCTCCTCTACGTTCTCTCCGCATCCGTTTATGCCTTTACCATCATGCTGTCGGTCTTTCTCTTCGGTCTCGCTCTGGGGAGCATGATTCTCGCGCCCCGCGTCGACCGCCTCCGCCGCGGCTTCGCCCTCTTCGGCGCGCTGGAGATCGGCATCGGCGTGGCGGCGCTTCTCTCGGTGGCGCTCCTCGCCCACTTTCCCCACGTGAGCGATCTGCTGATCCTCCTCTTCCGCGTTGCGAGCTGGGAGCGTCTTGCGATCGTGAAGTTCGTCGAGGCGGTGCTGGTGGTCTTTCTCCCCACGCTGCTCATGGGAATGACCTTTCCCCTCGTCTCCACCCTCTACGCGCGGGACATCGGCCAGATCGGCGAACGGGTCGGCCGGATCGTCGCGGTGAACACGGTCGGCGCCGTGCTCGGGTCCTTCGCCGCCGGTTTCCTGCTGATTCCGCTCCTGGGGACGCAAAGCACGGTGGTGTTTCTCGCCGCCGCCAACGGACTTCTCGGGGGCGTGCTGCTTCTCCGCTCCTTCCGTCTCTCCGGCGCGCGGGCGTTCGCGGCGGCGGCGGCCCCCGCCGCGGCGCTTCTCCTCCTCTCCCTCTCCCTTCCGGAGAACGCCTTTCTCCCCGTCTTCGGCTACAACCTGAGGGGGGGCGAAATCATCTACTGCCGGGAGGGGATCACCGGAACGGTCACGATTCACGACTCGCCCGCCAGCCGCATGCTCTCCATCAACGGCGCCGACGTGGCGGGAACCACGCGGATGCTCCGGACCACCCAGAAGCTGCAAGCCCACATCCCGCTTCTGCTCCACCCCGATCCGCGCCGGGTGATGCAGGTCGGCCTCGGCAGCGGCGAAACGGCCCACTCGATCCTGCTTCATCCCATCGAGCGACTCGACGGCGTGGACATTTCGCCGGAAGTGATCGCGGCGGGCCCCTACTTCCACCGCATCAACGAGGAAGTCTATCGCGACCCGCGCCTCCGCATCGTGATCGAGGACGCCAAAAATCACGTGCTCGCCACGGAGGAAACCTACGACCTGATCCTGAACGACTCGGTCCACCCGATGATGCGGGGGAGTTCGGACCTCTACGCGCGGGACTACTTCGCCGCCTGCCGGGGTCGGCTCGCCGATGACGGCATGATGTCTTCCTGGTTCCCCATCGGCATGCTCACCGAGGACGACATGAAGATGCTCCTCCACACATTCCAGGAAGTGTTTCCCGTAAGCACCGTTTGGGTCGGAACCAATTGTCTGACCCGGAACGCGCTTCTCCTCGGCTGGAAATGCGACGACAGCCCCCTGCGGATCGACTACGGCCGCGTGGCGAACCGCCTCGGTGAACTTCCGGAGATCCGCGAGGACCTGGAGGAGGTGGGGCTCGGCGATCCGGTCCGCCTGCTGGACGCCTTCATGCTCGACCCGGAGGCGATCCGCGCCTATACCGCGGGGGCGCGGGTGAACACCTTCGACCGGCCCTATATGGAGTTCTCGGCGCCCCGCGTGCAGGCGAGCGGAGATCGGGAGATCTGGGCGTGCAACCTGAAGGCTCTTCTGGAGCGGCGGCGCCCCCTTCTCTCGCTGCTGGAGAACCTGGGGGATTCGCCCGAGGAATGCGCGGCGGTCCGCGCCTGTGTCGAGCGCCGGCAATGCGCCTCCGCCTGCGTCCTGCGCGGCTTGGCGGCCGACCTGCTCCTGGAGAAGGACGCGGCTCGCGCCGCCTACCGGGAAGCGCTCGACATTTATCCGGACGATCCGATAGCCGGAGGGCTTTTACGGGAAGCCGCCGCGATGATCGCCACGCTGGAGGCGGCGGTGCAGGCGGGGAGCCGCGACCCCCAGGCCCTCTTCAAGCTGGCCCGTCATTACCGGGGAGACCGGCGCTACGCCGAGGCGGAGCGCCTCCTGGCGCTCCTGGTCGAACTCCGGCCGCGCCACAAGCTCGCCCAGGTGGAGCTGGCGCACGTTCGCATGCAGATGGGAGACCGCGAGGGCGCGGCGGCGGCGGCGGAGAGGGCCATTGAGCTGGATTCGCGGATCGGCGCCGCCTATGCGATCCGCGGGAGGCTGCGCGCCGAATCGGGTGATCGGGCCGGCGCGGAAAGCGACCTTCGCGAGGCGATCGAGAAAGGCGCCGACTTTCCCTGGGCGGAGTGCGCCCTCGGCGAAGTGCTTCTCGCCGAGAAGAGAAGCGAGGAGGCGGCGACACACTTCCGGCGCGCCCTCTCCGAAAACCCGGATCTGGCAGCCGCCCGGGAAGGATTGAGCCGCGCCGAAATGGAGCTCGCCTCCTCGGACGCGCGCTGAACCGCGAGAGCGATTCACGACACGTTCCGCCTACCCGTGTGCGCATGAAACCGCCGGTCGATCCCGGCTCGCATTCGTTCCCGACGCCTTGTGGGTTTTCCGGGTCCGCGTCCGCCCCCGCGGGGGCTCTATTCCCTCACGTATCCCTTTTTCCGAAGACGTTCGAGCAGGGAGACGGGGAGGCGGGCGCGGATGTGGATCGTTTCCTCTTCGTAGCGGACGTCCAGCACCTCCCCCTCGCGATGCACCCGGGCCGCCTCGGCCGAGGCGGTGGCGGGGAAGACGAGATCCACCGCCAGGCGCATGGAGGCGACCTCTCTTCGGATTTCGTCGAGGAGGCGGGCGGTCCCGGCGCCGGTTCGGGCGCTCAGGGAGAGGGCCGGACCATGTTGATCGGCGAGACGGTTCAGCGCGAGCGTGTCGGTGACGGCGTCCTCCTTGTTCAGCACGAGGATGGTCGGCTTCTCCGCCGCGCCCAGCTCTTCGAGCACACCGTGCACCGCCTCGATCTGCGCCTCCGCGTCCTCGTTCGACGCGTCCACCACGTGGATCAGGAGGTCGGCGTGGCGCACCTCCGACAGGGTGGCGCGGAAGGAGGCCACCAGGCCGTGGGGGAGCTTCCGTATGAAACCGACCGTGTCGGAGAGGACGATGCGGTAGTCCCGGTCCAGGTCGACCACGCGGCTCGTCGTGTCGAGGGTGCAGAAGAGGAAGTCCTCCGCCTCCACGTCGCTTCCGGCGAGACGGTTTAAGAGCGTCGACTTTCCCGCGTTGGTGTAGCCGACGAGGGCGACGCCGACCTCTTTGCCGGCCCGCGCCTTCCGCTGTTCGTCCCGGCAGGTGTCGAACCGTTTCAGTTCCTGCTTCAAGTGATGGATCCGCTCCCGAACGCGGCGGCGATCCACCTCGAGCTGGGTCTCCCCCGGCCCGCGCGTCCCGATGCCTCCGCCGAGCCGGGAGAGGTGCGCCCACAGCCGCCGGAGGCGCGGCATCGCGTACTCGAGCTGGGCCAGCTCCACCTGCAGCTTGGCCATGTCGGTGCGGGCGTGAATCGAGAAGATGTGGAGGATCAGCTCGCTCCGGTCGATCACTTTCACCCGGAGTTCCTTCTCCAGGTTTCGGGCCTGCGCGGGGGAGAGGTCGTTGTCGAAGAGGACGAGGCGGGCTTTCCGCTCCTCGACGAACCGGGTCAGCTCCTCCAGCTTTCCCTTGCCGATATAGGTGGCCCCCTCTACCCGCGTGCGGCGCTGGGTGAAGCGCCCCACCACCTCGGCGCCGGCGGTGCGGGCCAGCTCGGCGAGTTCGTCCAGAGAGCGGGTGACGGCCGCCGCCGTGTCGGCGGGGAGGCCCACGCCGACGAGCACCGCCGTCTCCGGCGCGGGCTCGGTGCTCCCGCCGGCGGCGATGTCCGTCTCGTCACGAAAAACGGTTTCGTGGATGAATCGTTTCGACCCGCGTTTTTCCGTCAATCCCCTCCGCCTTCGTCGCCGTCCGGTTCGGAGCCGACCTCCAGCTCCTCCGTGTCATCGGTGACGACTCGGGTCATGCCCACCACCGTGTCTCCCTCGTCGAGGTTGATGAGGTGCACGCCCTGGGTGTTCCGACCCATCAGGGAGATTCCGCCGACGGCCATGCGGATGATGATCCCCTTGCGGCTCATGATCATCAGTTCGTCCGAGTCGATGACTTCGCGGATCGCCACGAGCCGTCCGTTCCGGTCGTTCGCGCGCACGGTGATGATCCCCTTGCCGCCGCGACGGGTGATCCGGTACTCGTCGATCGTGGTCCGCTTTCCATAGCCGTTCTCGGTGACCATCAGGAGGGAGCCGTTCCTCTCGAGGGTGACCATGCCGACCACCTCGTCGCCGGGATCGCAGATCACGCCCCGCACGCCCCGGGCGGTTCGGCCCATGGGCCGCACTTCCCCCTCGTGGAAGCGGATCGCCTTGCCGAGCGCCTTGGAGAGCACGATCTCCCGGGTCCCGTCGGTCAGCTTCGCCTCGATCAGGCTGTCCCCCTCGTCGAGGAGGATCGCGTGGATCCCGACGCGGCGCGGATTGCTGTACGCGGTGAGCGGGGTCTTCTTCACCGTCCCCTTGCGCGTGGCGAGGAGCAGGAAAAGGTCGTCCCGGAACTCGCGCACCGGCACGGTGGCGGTGATTTTCTCGTTCTCCCGGAGGCGGATCAGGTTCACGATCGCCTTGCCGCGCGCCGTGCGTCCCGCCTGCGGAATCTGATGCGCCTTGAGCCAGTAGCAACGCCCCTGGTCGGTGAAGAAGAGCACGTAGGAGTGCGTGGAGGCGATGAAGAGATTCTCCACGAAATCCTCGTCCCTCAGCACCGTGCCGGTGATGCCGCGACCGCCGCGCCTCTGTTTCCGGTAGGTGTCGACGCGCAGGCGCTTGATGTAGCCGTTGTGGGAGATGGTGACCACCATGTCCTCGTCGGCGATCAGGTCCTCCAGGTCGAAGGAGACCACCGCGTCGATGATGTCGGTGCGGCGGTCGTCGCCGAAACGCTCGATCATGTAGCGAATCTCGTCCTTCAGGATCTCCCGAACCCGCGCCTCGCTCCGGAGGATGCTCTCCAGGTCCTCGATCGTCTGGATCAGGCCGAGGTACTCCTCCTCCAGTTTCTTCCGCTCCAGCCCGGTAAGCCGCTGGAGCCGCATGTCGAGGATCGCCTGGGCCTGCTTCTCGGAGAGCCCGAAGCGCTCCATCAACCCCTGCTTCGCTTCGGCCGGATCGGCGGAGGAGCGGATCAGGTCGATGATGGCGTCGATGTTGTCGAGAGCGATGCGGAGCCCTTCGAGGATGTGGGCCCGCGCCTTGGCCTTCTCCAGGTCGAAGCGGGTGCGACGGTCCACGACCTCCCGCCTGTGGCGGAGGTACTCGGTGAGGAGCTGTTTCAGCGTCATCACCCGGGGGCCGCCGTCCACCAGCGCCAGCAGCGACACGCCGAAGGTGTCCTGCAGCTGGCTCCTCTGGAAGAGTTGGTTCAGGATGACCTGGGTGGGCGCGTCCTTCTTCAGCTCGATGACGATCCGCATTCCCTTCCGGTCCGACTCGTCCCGGATGTCGGCGATCCCCTCCACGTCCCCGTCCCGCACCAGGCCGGCGATCTTCTCGATCAGCGCGGTTTTGTTTACCTGATAAGGGATCTCTTGGACCACGATCCTTTCGCGCCCGCCCTTCATCTCCTCCATCACCGTGCGGGCGCGCACCGTCAGCCGGCCGTGGCCGGTCAGGTAGGCGTCGCGGATCCCCTGGGTGCCGTGGATCACGCCACCGGTGGGGAAGTCGGGGCCCCGTACGTAGTCGAGCATCGCCACGTCGGGGAGCTCCGGATCATCGATGAGGGCGATCAGCGCCTCGCCCACCTCCCGGATGTTGTGGGGGGGTATGTTGGTCGCCATGCCGACGGCGATGCCGGAGCAGCCGTTCACCACCAGGTTCGGGAACTTGCCCGGGAGAACGCGGGGCTCGTCCTTGGTCTCGTCGTAGTTGCTGATGAAGTCGACCGTGTCCTTGTCCAGGTCCTCCAGCAGCTCCATCGCGGGTGCGGCCATGCGCGCTTCGGTGTAGCGCATCGCCGCCGGCGGGTCGCCGTCGATGGACCCGAAGTTTCCCTGGCCGTCCACGAGCGGATAGCGGAGGTTGAAGCCCTGCGCCATGCGGACCAGCGTGGGATAGATCACCTGCTCGCCGTGGGGGTGGTAGTTCCCGGAGGTGTCGCCGGCGATCTTGGCGCACTTCCTGTGCTGCGCCCCCGGCGCGAGATTGAGGTCGTTCATGGCGACCAGGATGCGCCGCTGCGAAGGTTTCAGGCCGTCCCTCACGTCCGGCAGGGCGCGCTGAATAATCACGCTCATCGCGTAGGTGAGGTAGGACTCCTTCATCTCCTTTTCGAGAAAAACCGGGAGTATCGTCTCTTCCGCCATCGTTCGTCGTCCTCGGGTCGTCGCCGAGCGGACGCTCCTTTAGATGTCCAAGTTCTCCACCGACGCCGCGTGCTCGCGGATGAAGTCGCGCCGCGGAGCCACCTCCTCGCCCATGAGAACCGAGAAGATGTGATCCGCCTCGGCGGCGTCCTCCAGTTCCACCCGGAGCAGGGTTCTCTTCTCCGGGTCCATGGTGGTGGTCCAAAGCTGCTCGGGATTCATCTCGCCGAGACCCTTGTAGCGCTGGATCGTCACCCCTTTTCGGCTCTCCAGGCCGCTCAGAACGCGCTCGCGCTCCTCTTCGTTGTAGGCGTACCAGAACTGCTTCCCCTTTTTGATCCGGTAGAGCGGGGGCTGGGCGATGTAGACGTGCCCATCCTCGATCAGGCGGCGCATGTGCCGGAAAAAGAAGGTGAGGAGAAGCGTGCGGATGTGGGCGCCGTCCACGTCCGCGTCGGTCATGATGATGACCTTGCCGTAACGGACCTTGGAGGCGTCGAACTCTTCCTCGCCCACCCCCGTGCCGAGGGCGGTGATGATCGTCCGGATCTCCTCGTTGGAGAGGATCCGGTCGAGCCGCGCCTTCTCCACGTTCAGGATCTTCCCCTTGATCGGGAGGATGGCCTGGAAGTTCCGTTCCCGGCCCTGCTTGGCGGAACCGCCCGCCGACTCTCCCTCGACGATGTAGATTTCGCAGCGCTCCGGCTCGCGGTAGGTGCAGTCCGCCAGCTTGCCCGGAAGGTTGCCGCTCTCGAGGGCGCTTTTTCGGCGGGTCAGCTCGCGCGCCTTTCGCGCCGCCTCGCGGGCGCGGGAGGCGGAGATCGATTTCTCCAGGATGCGGCGCGCCACCGCCGGGTTCATCTCCAGGAACTCGCCGAGCCACTCGCCGATGACCGACTCGACGATCCCCCGGACCTCGCTGTTTCCCAGCTTGGTTTTGGTCTGGCCCTCGAACTGCGGGTCCATGAGCTTGACGTTCACCACCGCCGTGAGCCCCTCCCGCACGTCCTCGCCGCTCAGGGTGGCGTTGTTCTTGAACATGCCCGCCTTCTGGGCGTAGGCGTTCAGCGTCCGGGTGAGCGCCGTCTTGAACCCCGAGAGATGCGTCCCCCCCTCGATGGTGTTGATCGAGTTCGCGTAGGAGAAGATGTTCTCCCGGTAGGTGTTGTTGTACTGGAGGGCGATCTCCACCGTGGTTTCGTCGCGGGTTTTACATGTGTAAAGCGGTTCGTGGATGCATTCCTTGGCGCGGTTCAGGAGCTGCACGTAGGCGACGAGCCCGCCCTCGAAGTGATAGACGTTCTCGTGCTTCTCGTCCCGCTCGTCGACGATCCGGATCTTCAGCCCCTTGTTCAGGAAGGCCAGCTCCCGCATCCTCTGGGCGAGCGTCTCGTAATGGAAGGCCGTGTCGGCGAAGATCTGCGGGTCCGGCTTAAAGGTGGACCGGGTGCCGCCGTGGTCCGTTTCGCCGACAACCCGAAGGGGGCTCACCGGGAGGCCCCGCTCGTACCGCTGGCTCCAGACTTTACCCTCGCGGCGGATCTCCAGCTCGAACCACTCCGAAAGGGCGTTCACCACCGATACGCCCACGCCGTGAAGCCCGCCGGAGACCTTGTAGCTCCGGGTGTCGAACTTGCCCCCGGCGTGAAGCATGGTCATCACCACCTCGGCGGCGGGACGATTCTCCTGGGGGTGCATGTCCACGGGAATGCCGCGGCCGTCGTCCTCGACGGTTACGGTGCCGTCGGCGTGTATCGCCACGTCCACGTTGGAGCAGAAACCGGCGAGCGCCTCGTCCACCGAGTTGTCCACCACTTCGTAAACGAGATGGTGGAGCCCCCGCACGCTGGTGCTTCCGATGTACATGGCCGGGCGCTTCCGGACCGCCTCCAATCCCTTTAGTACGGTGATCTTGTCGGCGCCGTATGCTTTTCCGGCTTCGATTTTTTTCTTATCGGTTTCTTCCGTCATCTTTCGTTCTTCCCGTCCCCGTTTCGCCTCCGCGCTCCCCCTCCCCCATGGCGAGGAAGACGATTCGATCCAGCGCGTCTCCGTCTCCGCCGGCGCGCCGGTTCAACTTCACCAGGATCTCCTCCCGCAGGAAAGAGAGTTCCTGGATCCAGGCGGAGCCGTCCACTTCCACGAAAAGCGTCTTGCCGCGCATCTCCAGCGGGCGGGCCCGCCCGGCGATGCGCCGGCCCACCACCTCTTCCCATCCGAGCAGGGCGGAGTGGCGCCTCACTCCCTCCTCGAGGCCCCGGCTCCGAAGGAGGGTCTTGAGCACGTCGCCGGCGGTGAGCCACTTATTCTTCACGAACCAACCTTCCCCCCTCCCGGATCGAAAACCATTCCGCGTCCGGGAAGTACCGTTCCAGGCCGCCCCGATCGGTGCCGGTGGCGAAGACCTGCCCCTCCCCGCGGAGACGCTCGGCCAGCGCGAGGGAGCGCGACCGATCCAGTTCGGTGAAGACATCGTCCAGGAGGAGCAGCGGTTTCTCCCCGGTCCTCTCCTCCATGTAGCGCGCCGCACCGATCTTCAGCGCCAGCACCGCCGTGCGGTTCTGCCCGCGGGAGCCGTAGCTCCGGATCGGGCGCCGGTCGAGGAGAACCTCCAGGTCGTCCCTGTGGGGACCGACGCCGGTGCGCCCGGTCCGTCGGTCCACCTCCCGGCCGGCGCGCAACCGCTCCAAAAGAGCCTCCTCGTCGACCGCTCCCTCCCCGCTCCCCGGAACCAGCGCCATCTCGAGCCGCTCGCCGCCGCCCAGGTCGGCGTAGGTCCTCTCCGCCGCCGGAGACAAACGATCCACCGCCTCGCGCCGCGCCCGGTCCAGGGGGACCGCGGAGCGGGCGAGCTGCCGGTCCCAGGAATCGATCTGCGCCTCCAGGCCGGGGCCGCGCCCCTCCCGAAGGAGGCGGCCCCTCTGCCGATGCGCCCGGTTGTACTCCTGCAACGCCCTCAGGTAGACCGGATCGACGGAGCAGAGCGTCAGGTCCAGATACTGTCTTCTCCTGTCCGGCCCGCCACGCGTGATCTCCACGTCCTCGGGAGAGACGAAAACCACGCCGAACAAGCCGACCAGAGAGGCGAGGCGGTCCACGTCCTTGCGGTCCACCCGCCCCCGCTTGCGCCCACCCTCCTCATAGGCGAGGGCGATTTCGGTCCGCTCCCCGCCGGAGCGGCGGAAGACCCCGCCCACGACGTACCCGCGCGCGCCGAACCGGACCATCTCGGCGTCCTTGCGCGTGCGGTGGGATCGGGTTGTGCCGAGAAGAAAGACGGCCTCGAGGAGGTTGGTTTTCCCCATGCCGTTCGGTCCCCACACGGCTGCCGTTCGGCCGGCGAAATCGACCTCGAGATCACCGAAGTTTCGGAAGTCGGACAGTCGTAGGGTCTCGAGGGTCACCTCCCGCTCTCGCGCCGGCGCTACTCGGCCAAACGGAGCGGCATGAGCAGGCAGAAGTAATGTTCATCCTCCTGCTGTTCCTCCGGCTCCATCAGCGCGGCCTTGATCGGCGTGTCGAGACGGAAACGGACCCTGGCGCCGTCGATGTTTTTCAGGATATCCGTCATATAGGCCGCGTTGTAGCCGATCTCCATTTCGTCTTCGGCGTACTCCGCGACCACCTGATCGATCGCTTCGCCCAGGTCCGGCGTGTTCGACCGCAGGATCATGCTGTTCTTTTTAAGAGAAACCTGCACCTGGTGAGTCAGCGTGTCGGAGAGAATGGCCACGCGCCGGCATGCGACCATCGCCTCTTCCCGGTCCACCAGGAGCGACTTGGTGTTGTTCTTCGGAATGACCTGCTCGTAACGGGGAAAAGGACCCTCGAGCAGGCGGGAGTACACCACCGTCCCGGCGAAGGAGAAGACCAGGTAGTTGTTGTCTACCGTGATATCCACTTCCTCTTCGGAATCGGCGAAGAGATGCGCCATCTGTCCGAGCGCCTTCGGCGAGACGAGAAATTCCTTCTTCCCCTTGACCGGGAAAGTCCCCCTCTTCTCAATCTTCGCCAACCGGTATCCGTCCGTGGCGACCATCTCCATGCGCTCCGGCTCGACGCGCCAAAAGATCCCATTCAGCGCCGGCCGCGTCTCGTCCTTGGAAACCGCGAAGGAGGTTTTGGCGATCATGCGGCGCAGCACACCGGCGGGAAGGAGTATTTTCTCCTTCGACTGAATCGGCGGGATTTTGGGAAACTCGTCTTCGGCAATCCCCATGATCCCGTATCGCGTCTCGCCGCATTGAATGTGAATCCGCGTCTCCCCCTCGAGAGTGAAGTGAATCGGCTTGTTCGGCAGAAGACGCACGATCTCGCCTAAACGGCGGGCGGGAACCGTGATGATTCCCTCGGAAACGACTTCTCCGGTCACGCTCGTGGAAATGGAGGTGTCGAGGTCCGTGGACACCACCATGATCGCATCCTTCTTCACGTCCAGGAGAAGGTTGGAAAGGACCGGAAGAGTCGTTTTGGGCGGAACGATGTGAAGGACCAGGTCCAGGGTCCGCGCCAGCTCCGCCTTGTCCGTGACGAATTCCATCAACTGTCCTCCTTCGCAAGGGGGAACGACCCTTTCGAAGCCGCTCCACCCCAATCTCGTGCAGTATAGGAGATCACCCCGGGCCGGGCAAGCAAAAACATGAAAGTCAATTCTTTCTATTCCAACCGTTTACGGCGACGCGAACGAACGCGCCCGCGAAGGGAGTCTTGTTCTCCCCGGTCCTATATTCTCTTGTTTTTTAAAGAGTTGTAGGAGTAGTAGGGCCGGGGGATATGTGGAGAAAGAGGAAGAATGGTTTCCTCGCGGCCTCTCGATGCCCCTGACGAGGGGGAAAAGCCCACAGGGGTTGTGGATGAAAGGGTGGAAGGAGGATGTTTTTCCACCGGGGGAGTCCGTGGGGGACAGTGGTCCACAGAGGGAGGTTCTTTCTCCACCGGTTTCCCGCGGTTTGTCCACGCCGGGGGTGGACGAAAAGAAAAAAGCCCGCGGGCGAGTAGAGCGCCGGCGGGCGATACGGTTCCCCGATCGGTTCAAGAGGTGACCTGATCGACGAGGCGGTCGATGCGCGCCCGGAATTCGTCGTCCGCTTTCATCATCGCCTCCACCTTCTGAAATCCGTGCAGCACGGTCGTGTGGTCCCTCCCGCCGAAGCGCGTGCCGATCTGCTTGAGCGATAGACCGGCCAGTTCGCGGGCGAGGTACATCGCCACCTGGCGGGCGAGGGCGATATCGGCGGTGCGGCGCTTGGAGACCATCGCGTCGTCGGGCACGTGAAACTCCTTCGCGACCGCCTTCTGGATCAACGGAACCGTGGCGTTCCTCCCGCGCCGGGAGAGAAAATCCTTCAAAACGTCGCGGGCCATGTCGATGGTGATGTCCTGCCCCGTGAGAGAGGAAAAGGCGAGGAGGCGCACCAGGGAGCCTTCGATCTCGCGAATGTTGGAGCGGATCGAGTTGGCGATGAAGAGGAGCACTTCGTCGGGGATGGAGAGATTTTCCATCTCCGCCTTCTTGCGCAGAATGGCGATGCGCGTCTCCAGGTCCGGCGATTGAATGTCCGCCACGAGACCCCATTCGAAGCGGGAAACGAGCCGCTCCTCGAGGTTGGTGATCTCCTTCGGCGGCCGGTCGCTGGTGAGAACGATCTGCTTGCGCGCGTTGAAGAGCGCGTTGAACGTGTGAAAGAACTCCTCCTGGGTGCTCTCCTTGCCGGCGAGGAACTGGACGTCGTCCAGGAGCAGGAGATCCATGTTGCGGTAGCGCTCCTTGAAGCGAAGGGTGGATCCCGTCTGAATCGACTGGATCATTTCGTTCATGAAGCTCTCCGCGGAAACATAGTGAACGCTCGATCCGTTCTGTTTCTCCATCACGCGGTGACCGATGGCTTGGATGATATGGGTCTTGCCGAGCCCCACGCCCCCGTAGACGAAAAGCGGGTTGTAGGCATGGCCCGGATTCTCCGCCACGGCCTGCGCCGCCGCGTGGGCGAAGGCGTTGCTCCTTCCGACCACGAAGGTGTCGAAGGAGAACCGCTCGCTCAGCTGGCAGCCGCTCCACTGTGACGGCGCCGGCCGGGGAGCCTGGGGGGGCGGTTGTGTTTGTGGCTGCGGCGGGGGCGGGGCGGGGCGCCGCACCGGTTCGTCGGAGACGGCGAAATCCACGTCGGGCGGGGAGGCCCCGATCGCCCGGGCGAGCGATTCGCGGATCAGAGGAAGGTGATTGTCCTTGAGCCAATCCGCGAAGAACTGATTCGGCACAAGGATCCGCACCCCTTCCGCCGAGAAGGCGACGCACCGGGTGGGGAGGAACCAGGCCTCGAAGGTCTGTTTGTTGACCGACTCTTTGAGGAACTTCAGCGCGCGCGACCAGACTTCGGAGGGAGACATGGGGGCTTCTCCTCTAGTTATCCACTGTTATCCACAGAGAACTCCACCATCGGAGGTGGAAAACCGGGGGAAAACCGACCCGATTCCGGTGTAGAGACAAAAAATCCCCCGAAGATCCACATGTGTGGACAACACAACCAAGTCGTTAATTTCCATTTGGTTAGGGCCGAACTGCCCCGGGTTTTCGTCGGACTACCCCCAAAAAAGGGGACAAATCGCCGGTCGCATCATCCTAAGAAGCAGAAATCCGAACTTGACCAGGCAGAAACGATCCACACCTTCAGCGGGAGATCACCGAGGATCTCCGGAAGCGGGAGGATACTAGCACGCGCGCGAAGGGGGGCGCAAGAAATTTTTGGTTCGTCCCCAAACGCACACCCCTATCTGTCTAGAACAGAACAAGATGGGGTGGGGGTGGGGTGTGGATATTTTTTCCACAGGGGTCGTGCGCCCCAATACGGCCCCGCTTCTTCCGGATTTCCGCTTGACACAACTTGCGCACCCCCATAGACTTTCTCGGCAAAGCCCGTGGAGGGTAAGCCCGGCCGAGGAGCGGTCACGGGCAGGCCCCTCCCCCCCAAGCCAGGAGAGAAGAAGTTGAAGCGTACGTTTCAGCCAAGCAACCTGAAGAAGAAGAGGAACCACGGGTTCCGCGCGCGGATGAAGACCCGCGGCGGGCGCGCGGTGCTGGCCCGGCGTCGGGCCAAAGGGAGAAAACGACTCGCACCGTAAGGTTCCGCTCTTGTATGAGCAGGGGAAACGCCAGAAGCTTCGCAAACCGGAACGAATCAGAAAAAAACGCGACTTCACCCGTATCTTCCAAGACCCGAAAATCGCCAGAGGGGAAAATTTCAGGGTCTACTATTTGGAACGGGACGATCTTCCCTCTCTCTATCCGGTGCGCGGCGCCTTCGTGGCGGGAAAAAAAGTCGGCAATTCGGTTACGCGAAACCGCATCAAGCGTCTGCTCCGAGAGGCGTTTCGTAAGGTCAAAGGCGATCTGAAAGCGCGGGCGGGTCTCGACCTGGTCTTCGTCGCGAACCGGGACTTCGCCGGAAGCGGCTCCCGGGAGATTGAAGAAGAGATGCGAGGCGTCTTGGCCCGGGCGGGATTTCTTCCGACCGATACCGAAAGCCGGGGAGACGGCGCGTGCGATCGCCCTTGATCCTTTTGATTCGTCTCTACCGATGTGGGGTTGCGCCGTACCTCGCCCCTTCCTGCCGGTATGATCCCTCCTGCTCGGCCTATGCCCTGGAAGCCGTCGGGCGCTACGGCGCACTGCGGGGTGGATGGATGGCGCTCCGGCGCGTCCTCCGCTGTCACCCGTTTCACGCGGGGGGCGAAGACCCGGTGCCTTAGCCCGGACAACGCACGAAGTTCCGTGCCGGCGCCGGCGGGTCCGCCGCCGGGGCGACCCAGGAAAACGAACGGCGCGGCCGCCGCGCGGGATGGATCATGGACCGACGCGCACTGATCGCCATCGCCCTCTCGACCCTCTTGATTTTGACCTACCAGATATTTTTCGCCCCGCGGCCGGACGATGTCGCTCCCGGCGAGACGCCGGCCGCCCTCGTCGAGGGAGGCGCGGCGACGGAGCGGGCGACGCCCGGGGACGCCACCGCCCGAGAGACGGGCGCGCCGCCGCCGGAGACGGGGGCGGAGATGCGCGCCGAGAGGGGCCCGGACGAGTCGGCGGCCCTCTTCGATGTGGACGCCGAGGAGCCGGAGGGGCGGATCATCCCGGTCCGCACGCCTCTCTACGAGATGGAGATCGACACCCGCGGCGGCCTGATCCGCTCGATCCGCCTCGCCGAGTTCGACCTGCCGAACGATGGAGGGCCGGTGGAGCTGATCGACCCGGAGGGGCCGGCGGGGCTCGGGCTGGTGATCGCGACACGGGACGGGGAGGTCGACGTCCGGGGGAGGAACTTCAACGCCGACCGGGACGCGATCGAGGTCGGACCGGAGGGGGAGAAAACGCTCACCCTGGAGCGCGTTCTCCCGGACGGGATCCGCGTCCGCCGCACCTTCCGCTTTCACGGCGACACCTACCGCATCGACCTGGAGCAGATCATCGACCGGGATCCCGCCGCGCCGGAGGTCTTTTCCTACCGCCTGCTCTGGGAGCCGGGCATCGCCTTCACCGAAGGGGTTCCGGACGAGGAGAAGAGGGACATGGCCGCCTTCACCGCCATCGGCGAGAAGGTGGTGAAGGACGTGGCCGGCAAGGTGGACCCCGAGGAGGGGAAGGAGCGGACCGGTGTGCGCTGGGCGGCGGTGCGGAACAAGTACTTCACCGTCGCGATCATCCCGTCCGAGGGGGAGACGGCGGACGTGCGGCTGCGCCGCATCGGAGCGGAGGACCGCGTCTCCCTGGACATGAAGTTCGCGATCCGCGAAACGGGCCCGGCGCGGGCCGACTTCGGGTTCTGGGCGGGGCCGCTCGACATGGACCGCCTGAAGGCGCAGGCGCCCGGCTTCGAAAACATGGTCGACATGGGATGGAGCTTGATCCGTCCCATCTCGCGCCTCACCCTCGCCTTCGTGCTCTTCCTGCACCGTTACATTCCCAACTACGGGTTGGTGATCTTCGTCATCTCCCTGCTCACCAAGCTGGTCTTCTACCGGCTCACCAACAAGAGCCTGAAGTCGATGAAGGACATGCAGAGGATCCAGGGGCAGGTGAGCGCCCTCCGGGAGAAGTACAAGAACGACGCGCAGAGGGTGCAGAAAGAGACGATGGCGCTCTACAAGAAGGAGGGCGTGAACCCGATGGGGGGATGTCTCCCCATGATGCTCCAGATGCCGGTGTTCATCGCCCTCTACTCGGTCCTGCGGAGCACCATCGAACTCCGGCAGGCGCCTTTCGTTTGGTGGATCAATGATCTGTCCCGGCCGGACGTGCTCGCCACGCTCCCCGTTTCGCTTCCTTTCCTGGGAACGACGCTGAGCCTCCTGCCCCTCCTGATGGGCGTCTCCATGTACGTGCAACAGAAGATGACTACCGCGGACCCGCGCCAGAAGGCGATGGTCTACATGATGCCCATCCTCTTCACCTTCTTCTTCTACCGGCTCCCCTCCGGCCTGGTGTTCTACTGGCTGGTCAACAACGTGCTCTCCATCGGCCAGCAGTGGTTCGTCCACCGGAGCATCGAGCCGGCGCCGGCGCCCGCGGAGGGGAACGGCGAGGACGCAGGAAACGGGAAAGCCGCGCAAAACAAGACCAAGACCAAGAGCAAGGCGCGAGGAGGCCGCCCATAGCCTGGATTACGCACGAAGTACGGGACAATCCAGGCGGGTACTCCCGCGCGGGGAGACACAATGGATAGCGTGATCATCGAGGGACGCACCGTGGAGGAAGCGGTCGACCGGGCGTTGCAACGCCTCGGCAGCCGCATCGACCAGGTTAAAATCGAGGTGATCGAAGAGAAGAAGGGCCGCCTCTTCGGGCTGCTCGGCGGCGGCAGTTGCCGTGTGAAGGTTTCGAATCAGCTGCGGACGGAGGAGCGGATCGAGGAGGTCCTCGGCGGCACGCTTCGCCTGATGGGCATTCCCTCCCAGATCGAGGTGGCCCGCGAAAAGGAGGACTTCAGCGTCGAGATCGGCACCGTCGAGTCCGACGGCCTCCTGATCGGCAAGCACGGCGAGACGCTCCATGCGCTGGAGCACCTCTTGAACCGGATCGTGCACAAGGACAGCGCCGAGCAGGGGCGCGTGAAGCTGGACGTGGGCGGCTACCGGAAGCGGCGGAACGATCAGCTGCGCGACAAGGCGCTGGGGATGGCGCGAAAGGTGAAGGAAACGGGGCGGGAGGTCGCGACGGATCCTCTCTTTTCGCCGGACCGGCGGGTGGTCCATCTGGCGCTCACCGGCGATAGCGGCGTGCGCACCTACACCGTCGGCGACGGGCTCTACAAGAGCGTGGTGGTCGCCCCGGCGGGCAAGGGGGACGGGCGGGGCTCCGGCGGCGGGCGGCCGCGCGGGTCGCGCTCCCAAAATCGCGACCGCGACGGCGAGGGGGGCGGCAACCGCGGCGGCGGGCGCTCCCGCTCCCGGCGGCGCACCGCGCGCCGCTGATCGAGCGGGGCTTCGGCGCCGCGGCGGGTTTCCCGCGCCGCGCCCCCGCCCCGAACGAACGATGACCGTACCTTACCAGGAAGACGACACCATCGTCGCACCCGCCACGCCCCCCGGCGTGGGGGCGCTGGCGGTGGTGCGCGTGAGCGGTCCGGCGGCGATCCGGATCGCCGACGCCGTTTTCCGCGGGCGGACCGCGCCGAGCCGCGCGCGGCCGCGCACCGCGCTTCACGGAAAGATCGTCGACGAAGGGGAGCGCCCCATCGACGAGGCGCTCCTCATTCTTTTTCCCGCTCCCCGTTCCTACACCGGCGAGGACGTGGTCGAGATCAGCTGCCACGGAGGGCCGTGGCCGGTGCGCGCCGTGGTGGAGCGCTTGATCCGCGCGGGGGCGCGCGCCGCCGCGCCGGGGGAATTCACGCGGCGCGCCTTCCGGAACGGAAGGATCGACCTCGCGCAGGCGGAGTCGGTGGCGGACCTGGTGCGGGCGCGGACCGAGGGGGCGGCGCGGACGGCGCTCCGCCAGCTCGGCGGCGAACTCTCGGGAGCGCTTCGCGCGATGCGCGGGCGCGCCGTCGATCTGTTGGCGCGGGTGGAGGCGGACCTGGACTTCGCCGACGAGGAGCGCTTCCCCGCCTACGACCGTGAGGAGGCGCGGCGAATCGTCGAGGAGGTGCGGCGGGAGGCGGAGCGTCTCGCCGGCGAGGGGGAGAGGGGGCGCGTCCTCGTCGAGGGGGTGGGGGCGGCGCTCGTCGGCCGCCCCAACAGCGGAAAGTCGACTCTCTTCAACGCGCTCCTCGGCGAGGAGAGGGCGATCGTCTCCCCCGAACCGGGAACGACCCGCGACCTTCTCGAAGGGGAGGCGGCGATCGGCGGCCTCCTCTTCCGCCTCTCCGACACGGCGGGGATGCGGGAGGCGCCCGGCGCGGTGGAGGAGGAGGGGGTGCGCCGCGCGCGGCGGCGGAGCGGCGAGTCGGATGTCCGCATCGTGGTGCTCGACCGTTCGGAACCGTTGACGGATGAAGATATGCGCGTGCTCGCCGAAACCGCCGGCGCGGCGCGCGTGGTGGCGCTCACCAAGAGCGACCTGCCGGATCGCGCGGGCCCGCCGCCGCTCATCGAGGGGGAGCGCGCGGTGAATGTGAGCGGTCTCACCGGCGACGGCGTCGAAGACCTCCGCGCGGCGCTCCTCGCGGCGGTCGAGGGGGAGGAGACCGCGAAGATCGGCGACGCGGTGATCAGCGGCGTGCGGCATCTCGAGGCTGTACGTGCCGCCGAGCGCGCCCTCTCCCGCGCCCTGCAATCCATCGATCGCGGCGAACTACTCGCCGAAGACCTCCGCGAAGCCGCCTCGCAAATCGGCTCCATCCTCGGCGAAGGCACGCGCGAGGAGGTGCTGGACCGCATCTTCCAGCGGTTCTGCATCGGGAAGTGAGAGGCGCCCGGACTCGGGGGTCTTTTCATCGCATCCCTTCTACTACCATTGTCTGGGCTGGTCCGCGCCCCCGCACGAAGCTCTTCCTCCGAATCTCTTCCCTGCGCGAATCCTCATGAAAAGGTAGAATAGGCAAAAGCGCCGCGCACCGGCGGCGCGGGGGAGCGCGTTTCATGAAGTCCGTATACGACATCGCGGTGATCGGGGCGGGGCACGCGGGGTGCGAGGCGGCGCTCGTGGCCGCCCGGATGGGCTGCTCCGTTCTGGTGGTGACGCTGGAGCGATCCGGCGTGGGCCGTATGTCGTGCAATCCCTCCATCGGCGGGCTCGCCAAGGGGCACCTGGTGCGGGAGATCGACGCCCTCGGCGGGGAGATGGCGCGCGCCATCGACACGGTCGGCATCCACTTCAAGGTGCTGAACAAGAGCCGAGGCCCGGCGGTGCGCGGCCCGCGCGCCCAGGCGGACCGCGTCGCCTATGAAGCGTACATGCGCGCCGCGCTGGAGGACGCCCCCGGCGTCGAACTCGTCCAAGGGGAGGTCGCGGAGGTGCTCACCGGTGGCGGCGAGGCGGCCGGAATCGCCCTCGCCGACGGCCGCCGCGCCCGCGCCCGCGCGGTGATCCTCACCGCAGGCACCTTCCTCGCCGGCAGGATGTACACGGGAGAGAAACGCGTCGAAGGGGGCCGCCGCGGCGAGCCGGCGGCGCGCGCACTCTCGGAGAGCATGCGCGCCCTCGGATTCCGCACCGCCCGGCTCAAGACCGGAACGCCCCCCCGCGTTCTGCGCGATTCCATCGACTACGACCGCACCGACGAGCAGCCGTCGGACGACCCGCCGGTCCCCTTCTCCTTCGGAACGGGGCGAATCGACCGGCCGCAGATCTCCTGTTGGATCACCCGCACCGGCGAGGAGGCGCACCGGGAGATCCGCGCCTTTCTCGACCGCTCGCCCCTTTTCACCGGCGTGATCGAGGGGACCGGCCCGCGCTACTGTCCCTCCATCGAGGACAAGGTGGTCCGCTTCCCCCACCACGGCAACCACCAGGTCTTCCTCGAAATGGAAGGGGACGGCACCGACCTGGTCTACCCCAACGGGCTCGCCACCTCACTTCCCGAAGAGGCGCAGGAGCGCTTCCTCCGCGCCATCCCCGGCTTGGAGCGCGCGCGGATCGCGCACTACGGATACGCCGTGGAGTACGACTTCTTCCCCACTTCGCAGATCCGCCGCTCCCTGGAGACGAAGAGGGTGCGACGCCTCTACCTCGCCGGGCAGGTGAACGGGACGAGCGGCTACGAGGAAGCGGCGGCGCAGGGATTGATGGCGGGGATCAACGCCGTGCTCGCTTTAGACAAAAAGGATCCGGTCGTCCTCTCGCGGAGCGAGGCGTACATCGGCGTGCTCATCGACGACCTGGTGACGTGCGTCCCCGCCGAACCGTATCGGATGTTCACCAGCCGCGCCGAGCACCGCCTCCTCCTCCGCCACGACACGGCGGACATCCGCCTCGCCCCACTCGGCGAGCGCCTCGGAATTTCCCCGCCGGGGCTCGCGGACCGCGCGCGCGCGCGGGACGCCGCGGCGGAACGGGAGGTCGCCTTCCTCGCGCGCCGCGCCGTTCCCCCCGAACTCGCCGGGCCGGTGACGCGCGGGCGGGGAGGCGAGCCCCCCGCCGGGCCGATCGACCTCGCCTCCCTTCTCCGCCGCCCGGAGATCCGCTACGAGGACATCGTCTCTCTCCGGAACGGCGAGCCCCTCCCGGACGAGGCGGTGCGACGCGAGGCGGAGACGCGGATCAAGTACGCCGGATACGTGGAGAGGCAGCGCCGCGCCGTGGAGCGCCTCGCCCGGATGGAGGAGCGCGCGATTCCGCGCGACTTCGACTACGAATCGGTGCGCGGTTTCTCGCGCGAGGGACGGGAAAAGCTGATCCGCTTCGCGCCGGACACGGTCGGTGTCGCCTCCCGCGTCGAGGGGGTGACCCCCGCCGACCTCTCCCTCCTCGTGGTCCACCTCGACCGGCGCGCCCGCGCCGCGGGAGTCGGGGGCGCGCGATGAGCCACTTCCCCGACAAGCTGATCCTCCGCGCCCGCGCCGGGGGGATCGAGGCGACGCCGGAGACGAGGAACCGCCTTCGCGCCTATCGCGACATGCTCCGCGAGAAGGGAGGGATGTTGTCGCTCCTTTCGGCGGCGGACCTCGCCGATACGGGCGGGATCACGAGGCATCTCGAGGACGCCGTCGACGCGCTTCTTTTCGCCGACCCCGAAACGGGCGCGCGAGTAGTCGACTTCGGCGCGGGCGGCGGCATCGTCGGCATTGCCTGGGCGATCCTCCGCCCCGACATGAGCGTCGCGCTCCTCGAATCGAAGCACAAGAAGGCGCGCTTCCTCGCCGCCGCCACCGAGGCGATCGGGCTCGCGAACGCGCGCGCCGTCGAGGGGCGCGGCGACGCCCCCGATCTCGCCGGCGCATTCGACCTGGTGGCGAGTCGCGGCGTCCCCACCGACCGCCGCGCCCTCGCCGCCCAATCCCGTCTTCTCCGTCCCGGCGGCCTCCTCCTCCTCTTCAAGGGACCGGAGAGCGCCCCCGCCGCCCGGCTCGTCATCGGGCGCTCCAAGACCTTCGAGCTTCGCGAGGAAAAGAGCCATTCTCTCGGCGACGGCAAAGAGAGGATCTTCCTCTTGGCGGAGAAAATCTGAGCGCGGTTCCCCGCGCCCTCCCTCGCCCGCCGCCCCGCCCGAAACCCCGTGCGGCGCGCCCCGGCGCCGTGTACAATTCCGCCCATGACCCCGGAGATCGGAATCCTCTTCGCCGTCCTCGGCGGCATGGCGTATCTCTTCTTCACCGAGAAGCTGCCGGTCGACCTGACCGCCTTCGCCGGGCTGGTGATCCTCACCCTCGCCGGGTTCCTCGGAACGGACGAGGCGTTCACCGGGTTCGCGTCGCCGGCGGTCATCACCATGTTCTCCGTCTTCTTCGTGAGCGCCGGCCTCCTCCACACCGGCGTGGCGGACTGGATCGGAAACCGCGTCCACCGCCTCCTCGGGAGCCGGGAGACGCCCCTCATCGTGGCGATCATGTTGGTCGCCGGCGTCCTCTCCGCCTTCATGAACAACATCGCCGCCGCGGCGGTGCTCTTGCCGGCGGTGGCGAGCATCGCCCGCGAGGCAAAAGTGTCGCCGTCGCGCCTCTTCATCCCCCTCAGCTTCGGCGCGATCCTCGGCGGCACCACCACTCTGGTCGGCACGCCGCCGAACATCCTGGCGGACAGCATGCTCCGCGCGCGAGGGCTCCCCGGGTTTTCCCTTTTCGACTTCACACCTATCGGCGCGGTCCTCCTCGGCGTGGGAATCCTCTTCATGGCGACCGTCGGGCGCCGCCTCCTGCCGCGCCGGAGCATAGCCGAGGAGTCCGCCCGCGGCGGCGACCTGGTCCGCGCCTACAAACTGAGCGACCTCCTCTTCTCGATCCGGATCCCCCACGACTCCCTCCTCTCCGGCCGCACCCTGGAGGATTCGCGCCTCGGCGCCGCGCTCGGCGTGCAGGTGGTCGGTATCCTGCGCGAGGGGAAGAGGCAGCTCGCCCCGAACGCGGACGCGACGCTGCGGGGCGGCGACGTGCTCTTGGTGAAGGGGAAGTTCGATGACGTGCAGGAACTCTTCCGCATGCAGGGGCTCGAGCTCGCCGACGCCCGTCCCTGGGACCTGGCCCGCGCGACGGGACGGATCGGCGGCGCCGCGGCGCGGATCGCATCCGGGTCGGCGATGGCGGGACGGACCCTTCGGGGCGTTCATTTCCGCCGCCGTTTCGGCGCCATGGTGGTCGGCATCCGTCGCGACGAGAAGCTCCTCCAGCGCGCCCTCGCCGACGAACCCCTCAGCGAAGGAGACGAGATCCTCGTCTTCGGCACCCAGGCGCAGCTCGAGGAGGTGGCGAAGCAGAAGGACTTCCACATGCAGCCGATGGGGCCCTCTCTCTTCGAGGACCTGCGCGGACAAATTTCATTCCTCAAGGTACCCGACGGCTCCAAGCTGGCCGGCGCCAGCGTCGCCGAAAGCCGTTTGGGCGAGCTGACCGGCCTCACCGTGGTCGGCATCAGCCGCGGCGAGGAGACCCTTCTCGGCGTCGATCCGGAGGAGAAGCTTCGGGCCGGCGACCGCCTGCTGGTGGCGGGCGACGAGCGGCGGATCCGCTCTCTCCTCGCCCTCGGCGACGTGCAAATCCAGCCGGAGACGGAGGACGACGAGCTGGAGTCGGAGGACGTGGGGATCGTGGAGGCGACGCTGACGCCGCGTTCGCGCGCCGCCGGCAAGTCGCTCAGAGACCTGGAGTTTCGAGAGAAATACGGCCTCCAGGTGCTCGCGCTTTGGCGGGAGGGAAAGCCGATTCACAGCGGCTTCGCGCGCCGGCCCCTCCGGTTCGGCGACGCCCTCTTGCTGCAGGGACCGTGGAGCCGGATCCGCCTTCTCGGATCCGACCCGGACTTCGTCGTTCTCTCCACCCGCGCCGCCGAGCCGCGCCGCACCCGGCGCGCGCCGGTCGCCGTCGGCGCGCTGGCGCTCCTGATCGCGCTGGTTTCCACCGGCTGGCAGCCGATCCACGTCGCCGCCTTCGCCGCCGCCGTTTTCACCGTCCTCGGCGGCGCGGTCACCATGGAGGAGGCGTACCGCGCCGTGGAGTGGCGCGCCGTCTTCCTCGTCGCCGCCATCCTTCCCGTGGGGATCGCCATGGAGAGGACCGGCGCCGCCATGCTCCTCTCCCACGCGGTGACCGACCTCGCCGGCCCGCACGGTCCCTACGCGGTGCTCGCCGGCCTGGTCGTTCTCTCCAGCCTGCTCAGCCAGTCGTTGGACGGCGCGCCGGCGGTGGTGCTCCTGACGCCGGTGGCGATCGCCACCGCCGAGGAACTCGGCATGGATCCGCGGACGGTGATGATGGGGGTCGGTCTCGCCGCCTCCGCCGCCTTCATGACACCCTTCAGCCACAAAGCGAACCTGCTCGTCATGGGCGCCGGCGGCTATCGCGTGCGGGACTACCTGCGCGCGGGCACACCGCTCACCCTGATTCTGCTGGCGCTCCTCGTTCTTCTCACGCCGGTTTTCTTTCCGGTGCGGTAGGAGGGACGCGTGGACCGTCGCGGAGAGAGGGGGGGCGAAGCGAACGGGGCCGGGGCGCGCCTCCCGGGACGGCTCGGCGCGCGAACGGCGCTTTTTCTCTTCCTCCTGGGCCTCGCCGCGCGATTGGTTTATCTGTGGGAGATTCGCGGCGGGCCGATCGCCGACGTCCTCCTCATCGACTCGGAGACCTACGACCGATTCGCCCGAATGATTCTGGAGGGGCGCTTCCGCGGGGAGGCGATCTACTCCATGAACCCCCTCTATCCCTGGTACCTCGCGGCGGTCTACAAGGTGGGCGGCGGCCCGGAGGCAGCGCGCGTGGTCCAGGCGGTTCTGGGGGCCCTGAACGCCGTTCTCCTCGCGCGGATCGGCGCGCCGCTCTTCGGGAGGGCGGCCGGGATCGCCGCGGGCGCGGCGCTTGCCCTCTACGGCCCGGCCGTTTTTTACGCGGGCGCGCTTCTGACGCCGGTTCTCATCGAGACGGCGTTTCTCGCGGCGCTCCTCGCCCTCACGGCGTGGGGGGAGCGGGGGCGGCCGGTTCACGCGGCGCTCGCCGGGCTCGCAGTCGGGATCGCCGCCCTCGGCCGGGGGAACGCGGCGCTCTACGTTCCCGTCGCCCTCGCCTTTTTCCTCGCGCGAGGCGGGGGGCGGCGGCGGGCGCTCGCGCACTGGGCGCTCTTCGCCGCCGTCGCGGCGGCGCCGCCCCTCCTCGTCACCGCGCGGAACGCCCTCGTGGAGGGACGCTTCGTCCCCATCGCCGCCAACTACGCCGCCTTTTACATCGGTCACAATGCGGACGCGCGCGGCCTCTACCAACCGACGGAGTACGCGACGAGCGCCCGCTTCGCGGAGGAGGTGCTCGGCACCCGGGGGGCGGTCTCCCGCGAGCTGGGCCGGCCGGTTACCCTTGCGGGGAGCGCCCGGCACCTCTTCCGGAAGGGGCTCGCATGGTCGGCGGCGCACCCGGGGGCGGAAGCGCGCCTCGCGGCGCGGAAGTTCTTCTACTTTTGGAACGCCGTCGAGTCGCCGACCAACCTCAACTTCCACTTCGCGCGCGACTTTTCGACCCTCCTCCGCGCGCTGCCGCTCACCTTCGGCTTCGTCGGGCCGCTCGCCGTTCTCGGGATGATTTATAGAAGAAGGGATTGGCGTCGACATCTCCATCTCACCCTCCTCGTCGCGATCGTCCTCGCGACCGCGCTCCTCTTCTTCGTGAGCGCCGAGTACCGGATGCCCGCCGCCCCGGTCCTTCTTCTCTTCGCGGCCGCCGCCGTGGAGGAGATGGTGCGGCGGGCCCGTCGCCGGGGGGCGCGCGCCCTTCTCTTCCCAGCGCTCATTCTCGCGCCGCTTCTCCTGTTCGCGCATTTGCGGGACGACCTTCTGGATGCGCAGACATGGAAGAGGGTCGACTACCTCAACTTCGGCACTCTCTACCGGGATCGCGGGGAGGGGGAGAGGGCGGAGGCGATGTTCCTCGGCGCGCTCCGAATCGATCCGCGCTTCGGCCCCGCCCACGCCGCCCTCGCCGCTCTTTACGCCGCGGCGGGGGACGACCTGCGCGCCGCCCGGCACCTGGAGCTGGCGGAGCGCTACGCCCTTTCGGGACAATACGAAGGCGCCGCGCCGGAAATCTCCGACGCCACGCGCGCCCTCGCCGCCGCCGCGGAGCGTTACCGGGCCGGCGATTACGCCGCCGCCCTCGTCGATTTCGAGCGCCTTCTCGCGTCCTTCGAGGAGCGGGGCGATTCGGCGGCCGCCCGGAGCGCGCGAAACAACATCGGCCTCTGCTTCTGGAAAACGGGCGACCTCGGCCGGGCGGAGCGGACTTTCCGCGAACTCCTCGCCGAGGATTCCTCGTACGTCAAGGGATACGCCAACCTCGCCCGGGTCCGGGTCGCCGCCGGGGACCGCGCGGAGGCGGAGGCGCTCCTCCTCCGGGCGCTCCGGATCGAGCCGGACAACGAGCGCCTACGCGCGCAGCTGGAGAGGATCCGCGCGGGGGCGAAGGAGTAGCCGGCGCTCGTGCGGGAATAGAAATGGCCCGGGATCTTCTCCCGGGCCCGAGCGTCGCCGAACGGGAATACCGACGCCAATTATTTAACGAATTAAGAGCATCTTGCGGGTCGCCGTGAAGCCTTCGGCGCTCATCCGCGCAAAGTAGACGCCGGAGCCGACGGAGCGCCCCCGGGCGTCCGCGCCGTTCCAGACGGCGTCGAAAGAACCCGCGTCGCGAGTTCCCTCGACGAGAGTCGCCACCATCCTGCCGGTGATGTCGTAAACGTCCACGCGCACCGCGCCCCGCCTCGGCACTTCGAAGCGGATCACCGTGCGTGGATTGAACGGGTTGGGCGCGTTCGGGAAAAGGCGGAACGCGGCGGGCGCGGCGCCGGGCGCGTCCACGGCGGTGGAGCCGCCCCCCTCGGCGATGAGCGAGGTCTGGTTCGCGGCGAGGGTGGTGAACGTCTCCGGAGAGCCGCCGGGCCAGAGGATCTCCAGCGTGTCGACGATCGACGCGCCGCCGAGGCCGAAGAGAAGCATGCCGTCGTCTTGAGAGAGGTAGCCGGAGCCGCCGGAGACCTCGCGGGTTTGCGCGACACCGCCGGCGACGAGGCGCACCCGCGCTCCGATCGCCGCGGCGTTCGACGTGGTTCCCGCGAGAACGAGCCGGAACCAGTTGTTCCCCCCCGCCTGATCGTTCCGGAGGAGCATGTTCGCGCCTCCCGGATTCGGCAGGTAGAGGTCGGGGTCGCCGTCGCCGTCCGCGTCGGCCAGCGCCGCGCCCGCCCCCGAGCCCGCTTCGCGAAGCGTCGGGTCGGCCGCGTCGGCGAACCCGCCGTCGCCGAGGTTCTCGAGGAGCAGGTTCCCGGCCGGGCGGACCACGAAGAGGTCCAGGTCGGCGTCGAGGTCGAAGTCGGTCCAGGCGACGCCGTAGCAGTCGCCGTTTCCGCCGAGCGCTCCGGCGGTCGCGTCGACGAAGGTCATGGCGCCGTCGTTCCGGAAGAGCCGGTTCGTCGCTCCCTCGTTGGTGATGTAGAGGTCCGGGTCGCCGTCGTTGTCGTAGTCTCCCCAGGCGGCGCCGTAGGTGGAGGATGCGTCGCCGAGCGGTCCGGCGGTGACGTCGGTGAAGGCGCCGCCGCCGTCGTTCCGGATCATCCGGTTCGCGCCGAAGGCGTTGCCGAGGTAGAGGTCCGGATCGCCGTCGTTGTCCGCGTCCGCCCAGGCGCAGGCGAAGCCGAAACCGATGTCGCCGAGCGGCCCGGTGGTGGCGTCGGTGAAGGCGCCTCCCCCTTCGTTTCGGAAGAGCTTGTTCGCCGAGCCGGCGTTCGCCAGGTAAAGGTCGAGCAGCCCGTCGCCGTCGAAGTCCGTCCAGGCCGTAGAGAAGCCGAGGCCCCAGTCGGCGAGGAGCGCCGGCGTGACATCGGCGAAGTCGCCGCCGCCGTCGTTGCGGAAGAGGCGGTTCGCCCGATCGTTGTTGACGATGTAAAGGTCGAGGTCTCCATCGTTGTCCGTGTCCCCCCAGGCCGCCCCGGATCCGCCCCCCGCGTCGGCGAGCGGGGCGGGCGTGGCGTCGACGAAGACGCCGCCGTCGTTGCGGAAGAGACGGTTCGCCGAGGACTGATTGGTGATGTAGAGGTCCGGGTCGTGGTCGCCGTCGTAGTCCCCCCAGGCGATCCCCTGGCCGACGCCGGCGTCGTCCAGCGGCGGGAGGGTCGCGTCGGCCCAGCCCGGGGAGGGCTCGACGAGGGTGAGGACCGTGTCCGCCGCGGTGCCCGCGAGGAGCTGCGTGTTCCCCGAAGGCCAGGACACGAGGATCGTGTCGACGACGGTCGCCGCGCCGAGCCCGAAGGAGGCGACCGGCTCGTCTTGGGAGAGGTAACCGCCGCCGCCGCCGATCCATCGGGTCTGAACGAGTTCGCCGGCGACGGCCCGCACGCGCGCGCCGATCGCCGCGCCGTTGGACACGGTCCCGCGGAGGCGCACGCGGAGCCAGTGATCGCCGCCGGAGAGATCGTTGCGGAAGAGGACGTTCGCCCCCTCGTTCGCCACATAGAGATCCAGATCGCCGTCGGCGTCGGCGTCGGCCCAAGCCGCGCCGCGTCCGTCGCCGGCGTCGCGCAGCGCCGCGTTCGCGACGTTGGCGAAGGTGCCGCCGCCGTCGTTCCGGTAGAGCTTGTTGTAGTCGTTGTTGGCGAGGAAGAGATCCAGGTCGCCGTCGAGGTCGTAGTCCGCCCAGGCGACGCCGTAGCTCGTGCCCCGGTCGGCGAGGAGCGCCGGTGTGACGTCGGTGAAGGCGCCGGCGCCGTCGTTGCGGAGCAGGCGGTTGATCCCGCGGTTTGCGATGTACACGTCCGGGTCGCCGTCGTTGTCGTAGTCTCCCCAAGCGGCTCCGTGGCCGAGGCCCGTGTCGCCGAGAGGTCCGGATGTGACGTCGGTGAAGGAGCCGTTCCCGAGGTTCTTGAAGAGGATGTTCGATCCCGTGCGCACCGAGTAGAGGTCCGGGTCGCCGTCGAGATCGTAGTCGGCCCACTGGGCGCCCCAGCGGGTGCCGCCCACGGAGAGGTTCCCCGTCACGTCGGCGAATGCGCCGCCGCCGTCGTTCCGGAAGAGCTTGTTCCCGTCGTCGTGGTTGACCAGGTAGAGGTCGGCGAGGCCGTCGCCGTTGTAGTCGGCCCAGGCGGTGCCGCGCCCCTCGGCGGCGTTGGCGAGCGGGCCCGAAGCCGCGTCGATCCACTCGCCGCCGTCGTTGCGGAAGAGGCGGTTCGCGCCGGCCTTGGCGAGGTAGAGGTCGAGGTCGCCGTCGTTGTCGGCGTCCGCCCAGGCGGCGCCGAGGCCGTTTCCGTCGTCGCCGAGAGGCGCCGGGGTCGCGTCGACGAGCGTGCCGCCGTCGTTACGGAAAAGGCGGTTCGCGCCGTCGGCGTTCACGAGATAGAGATCCGGGTCGCCGTCGTCGTCGCTGTCCCCCCAGGCGACGCCGCGCCCCGCGCCCGCGTCGCCGATCGGACCCGCCGTGAGAGGCGTGAACGCCGTGGAGGCGAAGGAGGCCGGAGCGATTTTGAAGAGCGCGTCGCTGGTGTCGTTGCCGGATCCGGCGGCGTTGTGCAGGACCACTCGGACGAGCGCGCCGTATGTGGGCGCGTCCGGCACGTCCCAGGAGTGGGAGCCCGGGTCGCCGGCGAGGGAGTCCGCCACGGAGAACCAGGAGTCGCCGCTGTCTGAGCTGCAGAAGATCGAGTAGGAGAGCGCCGGATCGCCGGAGTTCGTCCAGGTCACGTCGCGCGTCTCGCCCACTTCCCAGAACTCGCCGCCGTTCGGGGAGGTCACCTCCACGATCGGCACCGGCAGGATGGTGAAGAAGGCGTTGCTCGTGTCGGCGTCGGCGCCGGCGAGATTCGTCGAGAGGACGCGGACCAGCGCCTGCGTGGTCGGCTGCGAGGGCACGGTCCAGGCGATCTCGCCGTAGCCGGTGTCCGCGGCGACGACGGCGACCGTGTCCCAGCTCGCGCCGGCGTCGACCGAGTATTCCACCAGCGCCTCGGTGGCCGGTTCGTGCACGTTGGTCCAGCGAATCGGCTGCACGCTCCCCTGGCCCCATGCTTCGCCGCCGTTCGGTTTCAAAACGGTCACGGAGGGGGCGATCAACTCGACGACGGGGTAGACGTCGTCGGCGGGGACGCCGGCGAGCGTCTGGGTTACGCCGGAGGGCCAGGTGACGAGAATCGAGTCGATGACGGATTCGCGGGCGAGCCCGAAGAGGGCGACCGGCTCGTGCTGGGAGAGGGCGCCGGAGCCGCCGTCGATCCAGCGGACCTGCGACGCGCCGTCGGCGACGACCCGCACCCGGGCGCCGATGCTCGTTCGGTTGGAGACGGTGCCGACCGGCTCCACGCGGACCCAGCGGTGAGCCATGTCGATATGGGTCGGCGAGTCGCAGCGGACGAGGAGGTCCGCGCCGTCGCGGGCGAGAAAGAGGTCGGCGTCGCCGTCTCGGTCGAAATCGGCCCAGGCCGCGCCGTTCGCGAGGCCCGCGTCGGCTATCGCGCCGGAAGCGGTCTCCGCCCAGGAGCCGCCGTCGTTCCGATAGAGCCGGTCCGCGACGCCGCTCCGGACGAGATGGAGGTCGAGGTCGCCGTCTTTGTCGTGGTCGACCCAGGCGGCGGCGCGCCCCGCGCCCGCGTCGTTCAGGGGCGAGAGGGTGGCGTCGGTGAAGACGCCGGAGCCGTCGTTCCGGAGGAGACGGTCCGCGGCGCCGTCGTTCGCCAGGAAGAGATCCGGGTCGCCGTCGTTGTCGTAATCCCCCCAGGCGAGGGCGGCGGTCGGCGCGTTCCCCGCCAGGGCGCCGGACGTGGCGTCGACGAAGACGCCGCCGTCGTTTCGGAGATAAACATTCGGACCGTCGGTTGCGACATAGAGGTCGGGATCGCCGTCGCCGTCCGCGTCCGCCCAGGCCGCGGCGTTGTCGCCCGCCGAGGCGAGGGCGCCGGAGGCGACGTCGACGAAGGAGGCGCCGTCGTTGCGGAAGAGGCGGTTCGCCGAGCCGTCGTTCACGAGGTAGAGATCGAGGTCGCCGTCGAGGTCGTAGTCGCCCCAGGCGGCGGAGCGGCCGTTCCCGGTGTCGCCGAGCGGGGCGGTGGTGGCGTCGGTGAAGGCGCCGTCGCCGTCGTTGCGGAAGAGGCGATTCGCCGAGCCGTCGTTCACGAGGTAGAGATCGGGATCGCCGTCGTTGTCGGCGTCTCCCCACGCCGCGCCGCGGCCGTTCCCGGTGTCGCCGAGCGGGGCGGTGGTGGCGTCGGTGAAGGCGCCGCCGCCGTCGTTGCGGAAGAGGCGGTTCGCGCCGCCGTCGACGGTGAGGTAGAGGTCGGGGTCGCCGTCGCCGTCCATGTCCGCCCACGCCGCGCCTCGGCCGTCGCCGGCGTCGCCGAGCGGGGCGGCGGTCGCGTCGGTCCAGGCCAGGCTTTCCTGGGCCGGCTGGATTCCGCGGATCAGGGATTCCGCCATCGGGTTGGTGGAGCCGTAGATGTTGTCGATGGTGTACCAGGCGGTTTGCGATCCGCCCCAACCGTAATTGATGTGGTACTGGTTCGTCGTCTCGATCACCCGCCAGCCGTCACAGACGATGGAGTGCCCTTCGATGCGGTACTGCATCGGCCGATTCGCGTCGATCTCCTCCTGGATGATGGCGAACCAGGAATCGGCGGTGTGCCAGAAGCGGTCCTCCTCGTCGATGGAGACGCCGTCGTAGCGGAAGTACTCGGGGAAAACGGTGAGCGCGTCGCTGGTGTATGCGCCGGAGCCGCAGAAGCCGTAGTCCATGTTGAAGGCGACGCCCGTTTCGCGGCACAGCTCGGCGAGCGCCGCTTCCTGCGCGGCCGTGCAGCCGCCGTCGCAATTGTCGGGCATGTTCGCCCAGTCGTAGGCGTCCGAGAAATCGGCGTACTGCGTGCCGCCCCCCACGCTTCCGCCGCAGGACTGATCGCCGTCCCAGGTGTAGCTGTGTGTTCCCTCGCCGTTCGGCGGCCAGGCGTGGTAATGCAGGATCTGCGCCGCGGCGGTCGCTACGCAGCCGACGACGGTGCGGCCGCCGTCTCCCATGGGACAGGTGTTGTTGTAGGGCGCGCCCTGGTGCCAGCTCGCGGTGAGCAGCGGGCCCACGCCGCGGAAGCCGTTCACCTTGCGGATCCGCCCGCCCGCATCGTCGGTTTCGGCGGAGGCGAGGAAGCGGTCCCAGAGGAGCCTCTGCTCCGGCGCGAAGATTCGCTCCGACGAGCCGTCCGTTTCGCGCGCGTCGAGGTCGCCGTAAGTCTCCGCGTAACGGGTGATGCGGTCGCGGAGGACGTCCCGGATCAGCGCCGGGAGGCCGCCGTCTTCCATGTTCAGGTCGGTGACGGTGGAGTAGCTCTTCACGGGCGCCATCTGCTTGAGGACCGGAACCACCACGAAACCGCTCGGCTCGATGTCGAACGCCATGCCGAGAAGGGTGTCTCCGGAGGTGATCGCCTGCGCGCCGGCGATGGTCGGGGAGGTCGATCCCCCCCAATCGCCCAACGCGTCCACGGCGCGATCGAGCCAGGCGAGGCAGATCTGTTCCATCTCCTCCTGCGTGGCGCGCTCCGCGGAAACGGGCGCGGCCGCGGCGGCGAGAAGGAGAATGATAAAAAGAGCGGTGAAACGGGTGGCGTGACGCATTCCCTTTTCCTCTCGTTCGTGTCCGAATCGGGTGAAGCGGCGGGGGGAAGGTCGGGAGACCTCTCGAGAACCAACTCAATAATACCAGATAACCATATGCGAGTCAATCTGTTCCGTCGTTCTGTGAAGGCGTCCGGCGTGGGACAGGGGCGCGGTTGAAGAGAAAAGAGAGACGATTCACGCAAACCCTCCGCCCATGATCCGGATCCGCGGCGAGGGCGAGGGGCGCGATTGCGGGCGATTCCGATTAAGGAAGGTTAACCGTTTTGACCGGACCTTAACGGGACAACGGCCGCGGGGGTTGTTATCCTCTCTTCGTTTCCGATGCCGCGCTGTCTCGAATCACCCGGGCGACCGTATAAAGAACAGCGGAACACCCGCACAAAACGAGAATCGGTCCGGGGAATGCGTGAAGCGCCCATAGATGGCCGGTGTCGGAAGAAAAGCGGCTCTCCCGCCGCACGCGGTTCTTCGCGGCGGCATGGAGAAGGGGACGACCGGAAAAGGGCGCGGCCCGGCGGCGGCGGGCCTTTCTTTTTTTCTCGAGCACCGATTCACTTAAATGCGAAGGAACGGATCGATCAGCGGGCGAGCACGATCCGCCGCGCGTCCGAACCCCCATCGGTCCGGAGAAGAACCAGATAGACGCCGCTCGCCGCCGACCGACCACGGCCGTCCCTTCCGTCCCAGAGGATCTCGTGAATCCCCGCGCCGACCCGCCCCTCGGCGAGAACGCGGACCGCTCGCCCGGCGGGATCGTAGACGGCGAGCCTCGCCTCCCCGGCGTGGGCCGTCTCGAAAACGATCGTCGTGGCGGGATTGAAGGGATTGGGACGATTCGGCAGGAGGCGGACCTCCGGGCCGGAGCGTGCCGGCGGCGCGGCGGAGGCGACCGCGACGGCGACGCACTCCTGCATCCAGGTGATCCCCGCGGCCGTGTCGAGGAGGTCGGTGAAGGCGGACCAGGCGGCGGCGTCCGCGCGCAGGTGAGCGTCCAGGAAGAGAGTCAGGTACCCGACGACCAGGTCGTGCTGCGCGGCGCGGTCGATCAGCGGCGAGGGGCAACCGATCTCGCCGAGCCCGCAGAGGAAGTCGTACTCTCCGAACTGGCAGTGGCTCGCGCCGGTCAGGTTCAGATAGGTTTTGCACCCCGCGCCGAAGGAGTCGAACATCGGGATTTGATGGTCCGCCGGGGGCGTGACGCAATCGCGGGAACCGGCGAAGAGGAGCGCGGGAACGGTCAGGCCCTGAACGGCGGCGATGGCCGAGGGATTCGTCTCCGCCGCGGCGAGCGTCACCGACGCGTCGATCGACGGATTCTCGGCGAGGGAGAGAAGGGACGCTCCTCCGCCCATCGAGTGGCCGCCGGCGGCGACGGAGGAGTCCACGTGCCCCTCCAGCGGCGAACCGGGTTCCCCGTTCGCGGCGCGGAGTCGGTCCGCCAGGAAAGCGATGTCCCTGCCCAGCTCGAGGTGATCCGGGAAGAGCACCTCCTCGGTCCTGGGGAAGGCGACGATGTAACCGGCCGGAACCACACCCTCCCAAATGTAGTCGTAGTCGTCGGCGTTCATCTGGTACCCGTGGCCGAAGAGAAGGACCGGGAAATCGCCGGCGGCGAAGGGGACCTCCTCGCCGGGCGCGTCGGCGGGATAGTAGAGGTCGACCTGCACGGAACGGTTCCCCCGGGCCGGGTCTGTGTAGGAGAGGGTTCGGGAACCGACGGAATAGTCCGCCGCCGCCGGTGCGGCGAAGGCTGAGGCGAGCGCCGGCGCGAGGGCGACGAAAACGAGGGCGCGGGGGAAAAAGGTGCTCACGGCGATCTCCTCACGAACGGGCCGTACGGCTGCGAGGGGATGTTCACCCTCAGTATAGCACGGATCGAAGGAGGCTTGTTCTAACCACGGAGCGCGGGAAGAAGAAGAGAAAAACTCGCGCAGTGTCGCAGAGAGAAAGAAAAAGCCCCCCTCCTTCGCAAGGCAGAAGAGAAGATCTTCCTCGCATTTTTCCGCGTCTCTGCGTTGCCGCGCGAGTTTTTCTCTTCATGATCTTCGCGGTCAAAACCCTTCAATCACGAACCTCTATCGGGCGCCGCTCGGGCGACGGGCGGTTCACGGCGCGTCGGCGAAACCACGGGGGAGACTCCGCGCCGGGGAGAGTCCCGCCCGCCGGGCCGGAAGTCGGGGACGATCATCGAGACGAAGGGTCGTTCCGTCACGCCGTCGCCCTCCGTTTCACCGGGCGCCGCCGCCCCCCCGTCGTGATCCGAATCGGCGCGCGTAGACGTAGGTGAACTCGGCGCCGAGGAAGAGGATCTGGGCGGTGTAGTAGATCCAGAAGAGGAGCACCACCAGCGAGCCGGCGGCCCCGTAGAGGGAGGTGAAGGTGGAGCGCCCCAGGTAGATGCCGAGGAGCATCCGTCCGATGGAGTAGAGCGCGGTCGTCAGGATCGCGCCGCCCCAAGCGTCGCGCCAGGCGATGGGCACGTCCGGGATTATCTTGAAGATGAGCGCGAAGAGAAGGGTGGGGAGGCCGAAGGCGGCGACCAGGTGAACGCCGTACCAAAACCGGTCGATCTGGGGGAAGAGATGGCGGAAGTGTTCCGTCGCCGCCGTCACCGCCGTCCCCGCGAGAAGCGAAACGAGCAGCAGGAAGCCGGTCGCCAGAACCATGAGAAGGCTGAAGACCCGGGCGCGGAAGAAGTCGCGCCAGCCGCTCACGCGGTGTCTCTCGGTGTGCCAGATCATGTTGAGCGAGTCGTGGAGCTGGCCGAACACGGCGGAGGCGCCGTAGACGAGAAAGACGAGACCGAGGGAGGTGGCGAGCAGCTTCGACGACCCGCTGCCCGCCGCCGCCACCAGGTTCTGCACCGTTCGCGCCACCGGCTCCCCCATCAGACCCTGCAACCGCATCACCAGCTCTCCCTCCACAGCCTCGCGGCCGAAGACGAAACCGATGACGGCGATCATCAGCACCAAAAGGGGGGCCAGCGAGATGAGCGTGTAGAAGGCGAGGGCGGCGGCCATGCGCTGCGCCGCGTCCCGCCGCCACTCGAAGAGGGCGTCCCGCAGGAGCACTCCGAAGGCGGCGAAAGCCGAGCCGAGCAGGTTCATCCTTTCCGCCCCCCGTCGCCGAAGCGGTAACCCGACGGCACCAAGAGGCGCACGCCGCCGGGGATCACCTCCGTCTCGAAAGGAGTCTCCCCGATCAGGTCGCCGTCGATGTGGACCGGCATGGGCGGCTTCGTTTCGACGCGGACGCGACGCCCGCGCTCGTGCCGGATCAGCTGGAAATCCTCCTTCCGGAGCGCCAGGTCGTGCCGGCGGAAGGCGAGGCGCCGGGAGAGAACCTTCAACCGGCCGGTGATGGTCGGCACCGGGGTTACGACGATGTCGAGGAGGCCGTCGTGCGGGGTGACGCTCATGGCGAGGATCGCCTCCAGCGGCGCCGAGACGTGGCTGTTGACGATGACCACCGACGAGGCGCGATAAACGCGCCAGCGGTCGTCGACCTTCATCTCCACCCGGTTGATCCGGATTCGAAAGAGGTTTCGGATACCGGCGCCGACGTAGGCGAGGAAACCGAGACGGGCCTTCACGTCGCGGGGGGTGTCCACGATGTACTGCGCGAAAAGCCCGAGCCCGGCGGCGATCAGATAGTACCGGTCCGCGCCGACGACCCGGCCCACGTCGAAGGGGACCTCTCTCCCCTCCAACAGTTTGTCGAGCGCCCATTTCGGGTATAAAGGAACACCGATGCCGAGGGCGAGGAGGTTCGCCGTACCGGTCGGCACCGGCGCGAGGGGAATCTTCGCCCCCGCCGTCATCAGGCCGTCCAGCGCTTCCCGGATCGTGCCGTCCCCGCCGGCGACGATCAACAGGTCGTAACCCTCGTCGGCCGCGGCCGCCGCCCACCGCCGCGCGTCGTCCTCGCCCCCCGTCTCCCGGATCGCGTGCGCGCCGTCGTACCGCTCCAGCGCCTTTTCCAACGCGTGCCGCGGATCGAACCCCGGGATCCGCCATCCCGCCTTGGGATTCAGAATGGCCAGGATGCGACGGTATCGGTTTCCGCCATCCTTCCCTTTTCCGGCGTCGCCGAGAAGAGGCATGACGATCCGTTCCTCGGGCCCGATCAGAGACCGGCCCATTCGATGGCGACGAGAAGCGCCGCCAAGACCGCCGCCGCGGCCGGCACCACGAGGCGCGGCGGCGCGCCGAGAAGCTCGGGGAGGGTGAGCGCCGGGAAGGCGCCCCTCTCCAATACCCTCGCGCGGATCGCCGGATAGAGCGCCGCGAAAAGGCCCGAGCCGATCAGCATTCCCACCGCGCCGCCGAAGAGGGCGTCCAGCGCGCCGTGCCCCACCGCGCCGGCGACGGTGCCGGGGCAGTAGCCGAGGAGCGCGAAGCCGACGCCGAAGAGGAGCCCGCCGAGCCCGGTGGCGCCCCAGCTTCCCGGCTTGGGATGGAGCCGCGCCCAACCGCGGGCGCGCATCCCGTACACCCCGATCATGCCGACCAGCGCGGCCGTCATCATCACCTTCAGAACGGTGAAGTCTTCCAGGAGGAGCTGGCCGGCGATGACGTCGAACCGTGTCACGCCGCTCTTGTCGAGAAGAAAGCCGAAGAGGGCGCCGAGGCCGAAGCCGACGCCGATCTGCGGTCCCCGTGCGGCGCGTAGGCGGTCGAGCATGATTCAACCCGTCCCGAAGAGCAAGAAGGCGGCGGCGACGCCTCCGGCGAAGAAGGCGGCGACGGCGACCCAGCCGCTGAGCGCGAGCTGGAGCGTTCCACTGATGCCGTGCCCGCTGGTGCAGCCGTTCGCCCAGCGGGAGCCGAATCCCATCAGCACGCCTCCGGTGAGGGCGGCGGCCCAGCGCGCCCAGGCGGACCCGCCGAAGAAAGCCTCCCAGCGGGGCGGCACCCACTCGAGCCGGAAGGAGCCGGAGAGGAGCGAGGAGATCGCCGCCCCGGCGAGCGCGCCGATCACCAGAGCCCCGTCCCAACCGAAGGAAGGCTTTACCTCGAGGTAATAGGGGCGAAGCCGGGCGCGGTCGCCGCGGAAGAGCGCCTCGATCGCGCCGCTCGCCCGCGCGAAGGGAGTGGAACAACCGATCGCCTTGTCGGAGAGGAGGAAGGCGATCCACGACAGAACGCCGATTCCCGCGCCGACCGCGTAGGGGGACCACCGTGCGAGGAGGAAGGGATTCGTCATCGTTCGCTCCGGCCGAGGGATCGCCGAACGCGCGGCGGTCTCAAGGCTTCCCCGCTAACGCCGCAGTGCGAGGGCCGTGGGGGACGAGGCACAACGGACACTCCGGCGCGTATCCCGCCGCCGCGTATCCCGCCGTCCCTCCCGCCACGTTGAAGACCCGGCGAAATCCATGACGTTTCAACAGACTTGCGCCGAGGCTCGAACGAACCCCGCTCGAGCAGAGCAGGACCACGGGAAGGTCCGGGTCGAGTTCCCGATACCGCGACCGGAGGTCCGCCACCGGAATATGGATGGAACCCCGGATGTTCTGCGCCTCGTATTCGCTCTCGGCGCGCACGTCGATCAGCGCGCCCGGCTCCCCGCCGGTGATGCGCGAGTGCAATTCCTCCGCCGAGAGAAGGGGGACGTGCTCCGCGGGCAGGCCGGCGCTCCCCCACGCGCGCATCCCTCCCTCCAGGTAGGCCTCGGCCCGGTCGAGCCCCACCTTGCGGAGCAGGATCGTCGCCTCCTCCGCCCGCCGCCGATCGTCGGCGACGAGCAGGATCCGCCGGTCCGGCGGAATCACCCAGCCGGCGAATGTGGGGAAGTTGCCCGCGAGATCGATGTGGAGGGCGCCCGGCACGTGCTGCGCGCCGAAGGCTTCGAAGGAACGCACGTCCAGCACGATCCGTCCCCGCTTGCCCGCCATCTCCCGGAAGAGTACCGGCGGCAGCGGCGGCGGAAGGGGCATGCGGCCCGTCGGCGCGGGCCCCTTCGCGTTCTCGTCGCTGCAACGGGAAAAGTGATCCGGCGGCAGCGGCATCCCCTCGGTGAGGGAACGGATGAAGCGCTCCCGATCTCGAATGCGGAGCGCCCGGTTGTTTCTTTTCTCGTAACCGATCGTGCCGGATCGTTTGGCGCTCATGGCGCGGCCGCAGAGGGAGCCGGCCCCGTGGGCGGGATAGACCTCGACGAAGGGGGGGAGGCGGAGCAGCTTCCCGTGAAGGCTGTCATAGAGGGACGCGGCGAGGGAGCGCGCCCGTCCCGGAAAGAGATCCGGCCGGCCCACGTCGCCGATGAAGAGCGTATCGCCGCTGAAGACGGCGACCGGATCTCGGCTTCGGCTTCCGTCGGTGACGACGTAGCAGACGTGCTCCGGCGTGTGACCCGGTGTTTCGATCACGCCGATCGTGAGATCGTCGATCCGGATCTCATCCCCCTCCTTCACGCCGAGGTGCTCAAAGCGGCAGCGCGCCTTTCGCGGCGCCACGATGACCGCGCCGGTCGCCCGGGCGAGGTCGATGTGGCCGGACACGAAATCGGCGTGGAGATGCGTTTGCAGCACGCGGGTGATCTTCAGCCCAAGCTCCTCGGCGGCGCGCAGATAGGGGCGGATGTCTCGTTCCGGGTCGATCACCGCGCACTCCTTGCGGCCTCCGAGCACATAGGAACTGTGGGCGATGCCTTGCACGAAGTGATGGTGGATCCGCATTTCCTTCTCCTTGGTCCCGCCGGTCCGGGCGGGGGCGCGGGCCCGCCGGGGGCGCGTCCCGGATCGGTTCGACGCATGAAATTATGGACGAAACGGGGCGCGATGCAAGAAAGGAGTGGAGTGCCCCGGCCCCGGAAGAGAAAGTTTATTTGTCACGGATCCGGAGAACGCGCAGGTCCTTCTCGATGATTTCCCGGGCGCCCGCCTCCATCTCCTCGATTCGGTCCGAATCGTCCTGGGCGTCCATGTAGCGGCCCCGGAGCGCGTCGAGCCGTCCCGAGGCGATAGCGGCCACCATCGCCGCCGCCTTTTCGGGCGGGATGTCGAGACCCCGGTCGATCCGGTCCGCGAGACGCCCCATCCAGCGGCGCCCCTCCTCGGTTTCGGCGAAGGGCGCGGTCATGGCGGTTCGTACGAAGCCGGGGCTGAGGGCGAACACCTGAATCGGCGCGCTTGCGATTTTCAACTCCGCCGTGAGCGTTTCGGTGAGACGCATCACCGCCGCCTTGGTGCTCCCGTAGGCGGAGGCGAAGGGGAAGGGTCCGGCCGTGCCGCCGCCGGCAAGGTTCACGATCCGTCCCCCGCCGCGCGCGATCATCCGCGGGATCAGTGCGCGACAACAGAGATAGACTCCGTACAGATTGGTGCGGAGATCGGTCCACCATGCCTCCGGGTCGGTCTCCCAGGTGGGGCCGAGGGCGGCGAGGCTGCCGGCGTTGTTCACTAATAGATCGATGGGTCCCAGTTCCGACTCCGCGCGGGCGACGGTCGCCTCCACCGCCCCCGCGTCCGTCACGTCCAGGATGTACGTCGCCGCCCGCCCGCCGGCCCGCTCGATCTCCGTCCGCGCCTCCTCCAGCTCGGCGGCGGTGCGCGCGGCCAGCGCCGTCGCGGCGCCGTCCGCGGCGAGTCGCGTCGCGATCGCCCGGCCGATTCCGCGCCCGGCGCCCGTCACCAGCGCCGCGCCCCGTCCCGTCCTCTCGTTCTTCATGCCGCCCCTCCGTGTAACTCATGAATTGTCATCTTCTTGGGGGGACACGCCCCCCGAGGCCCTCCCCCTCAATGTAAACGAAAGAAGCCGGTGGTGAAACCGCCGTGCCCTCCCTTTCGGGCACGCCCCTTGCGAATCCATTCGGTCGGAACGACAACGACGGTGGAAGGAAATGGAGAAGATCGACCGGAAATCGCGGAAAAGGGAGAGAAGAGGAGAAGAACGGAGGGCGGATCGGTCGGTGAATCTCGGAGGAGGATGGTCAAAATGTTCGCATTTGGTCTTTTCGAGTTCACAGCGCTCTTCGGAGTGACCGCGCACGATCCGATGACCGGGGAATGCCTGGGGCACCTCTTCCGCTTCCTGGCGCGGTTTCTGTAGCCTGCGTCGCGGCGATATTCCGCGGGTGATGCGCTCCGCGGGGGGAGGCCTCGGTAATAAGGCGGCGCGTCGAGGACCTCTCCCCCGGAGCCTTCTGGAAAGCACGGCGATCCGTCGCGGGCGAGCCCGGGACGGCGGGGACTGGGGGTGATGGAATTGCTCTTTCTGGAGAAACGACTGAGAGAAAAACAGGCCGGCGATTCCCAGCGGATCCATGCTCCCGAGGATAGGGAAAAAGGCGACCTCCTCGACTTCATAACCCCGCGCAATCGGGAGATCATGGAGAGGAAAATCGCCAGCCTGTTCCGAGAAAAAACCGAAGCGGAGGAATAGCCTATGGCGTAGTAGAGGGGCGGCCGGGGTTGCTCTCCTGCACATGGCCACATACGCGTCCCGCGCAAGGCAATCGCTCCAAATGCCCGGAGCCCCTCGGTGCGGCGTGACGCCCGTCACGCCGCGCCTTCCTTTTTTCCGCTCCTTTCCGCCGCCGGCCTTCCCTTCGGGGCACGGTGTGGGGAGAGGGACGGACGGGGTCTCCCTCTCGGAGTCCGGGGCGCTTGGAATCGGTATCGATTCATTCCCTTCCCCCACCGGTCTCCCTTCGGGGCACGGTGTGGGGAGAGGGACGGACGGGTAATCCCTCTCGGAATCCGGGGCGTTTGGAATCGGTATCGATTCATTCTCTTCCCCCACCGGTCTCCCTTCGGGGCACGGTGTGGGGAGTGGGACGGACGGGGTCTCCCTCTCGGAGTCCGGGGCGTGCCGCCCCCTGGGTGGGTTCGTGATCGCCACGGAGTTCCCACAAGGGTGCGACCTCGCGCGGCTG